>CAIMNN010000470.1 GCA_903842845.1 uncultured Acidobacteriaceae bacterium
GTGCCGGGCGTAGTGCTGGACAAATTCGATTTTGTGCAGCCATCAGCGCTGAGCAAGCCGCTCGAACTGCACTACAAGATCACGGCCAAACAGTACGCACATCAGACCGGACCACTACTTCTCGTCCGCCCGCGCGTGGTGGGAACTCATGTTGCGTATTTTGACGACAAGCCACGCACGGTTCCGATCGACCTGACCGCGACCGGGCATTGGCATGAAAGCTTCGACATCACTTTGCCGCAGGGATATGTGGTCGATGAGACGCCCGACCCGGTGGATCTGGATACGGATTTTGTGAGTTACCACTCGAAGATCAGCGCGCAGGGCGACAAGCTGCACTACGAACGCGACTACCAGGTCAAACAGGTTGAGCTGCCCGCGAACAAAGCGCAGGAGTTCCGCAGAGTTGAAAGCGCAATACTGCGCGATGAGAAAGGGACGGCCGTGCTCAAGAAGCAGTAGCTAGAACGCGCTGCTGTTCTGTGGCCGCACGTTTTCATAATGCAATTGATTCAATTCAAGAAAGGGAATGGATAATGAACCACCTATTGCTCCGCTCGCTCTTCGTGCAATTTTCACTGTTGATCATCACTCTGGCGCCACTAGGCGTGAATGCTCAGTTCAAGCAGCCATCGCCTGAAGAATTACGTATGACCTCTGACCCGAAAGCGCCAGATGCCGACGCGGTGTACTTGGATTATTCCCATGAGACGGAAGACGAGCTGCATGTGCAGACCGTATACGCGCGCATAAAAGTACTCACAGAGAAAGGCAAGGAGTATGCGACCGTTCTTCTTGAATATCCGCATGAGTTCATGCGCGTGGACGAGATAAAGGCACGCACCATCCATGCGGATGGCACGGTGATACCGCTAGAGGGCAAGCCGGACGACCTGCTGTTGAACAAGACCATTACGCACACTGGCAGCTTGACCGAGAACATGAAGGTGTTCAATCTGCCCGGTGTTGAGGTGGGCAGCATTCTTGAGTACCGATACAAGCTCAGATTGCCGGCCAACAGTTACTACCCGCCGAGCTGGCAGGTGCAAAAGCGATTGTACGTGCACCATGCGCATTATTTTTTCTCGCCGTTCAAGGCATTTTTGAAAAATCAAAATGCGGGCGTGTCGACCGAAGGCTTTCTGGTGAATGGCGCGGACTGGAACGGCGGACCTCTGGATTCCCTGGCATTGAATTATGTATTGCCCGGCTCAACGCGCGTGCAGACCGACACGCAAGGGCGCTATTCGCTGGATATCAACGATGTACCGGCCGAGCCCAAGGAAGAATGGATGCCGCCCATCTCTAGCTACCTATATAAGGTGGAGTTCTACTACGCCAGCGCCAAGAGCATGAAGGATTACTGGGGCATCTCAGGGCGCAATTGGTCGGCGCGAGTGAACAGCTTTGCCGACCATCACAACAGCATCAAGGGAATAGCCGCAAGCCTGGTGGCGCCTAGTGATACGGATACAGTGAAGGCGCAGAAGCTGTACAGCGCTGTGCAGGGTTTGGATAATACAGAATTCTCGCGCGGACGTACCGAGTCGGAGTTAAAGATGCTTGGAATAAAGCCGGCCAAGCACGCTGAAGAAACCTGGCAGCAGAAAAGCGGTTCGCCGCAGGACCTGGCGATGCTTTACCTGGCGCTGCTGCACGCCGTCAATATTCCTGCCTACGACATGAAGATAGTCAATCGGAGATCTGGAATTTTTTCCAGCGGATATATGGAGTTCTATCAACTCACGGATGATGTGGTTATCGCCACGCTCGGCGGCAAGGACGTTGTGCTCGACCCAGGCTCAAAGGCGTGCCCATTCGGACAGCTTGATTGGCGGCACTCGGCTGCTGGCGGCGTTCGTCAAGCGGATGGTGGCACTGCCTTGATGGCGACGCCGCAACAAGCTTACAAGGACAACTCGGTAACCCGCAGTGTTGACATGACTCTTGATGAAGACGGCAAC
>CAIMNN010000471.1 GCA_903842845.1 uncultured Acidobacteriaceae bacterium
GCGCCACAGCGTTTCATTTATGTTGTTCTTTTTCGCAGTTCTGATTGCTCAGATTATTCTCTTCATCCGTATTCATAAGGTTGCGAATGCCAGTGGTTTGGAATCCGATGATTTAGAGAAGACAGATACAGGGAAGTAAGTCCCAGTGTAGAAAGCAATTGAGTTGTAGACAGACCATCAGAAAGTATGGCGTATATAAAGTCGAAGGATCTGCGGTTGCGCTTATTCTCAACTAATCAATAAACTCGGGTGCCCCCGGTCCCTCCCAATCAGGGACCGGGGCCTTAATAAAAAACTACTTCTTCACCTTCACGCAAACATCCACCGCGCGCGTCATCGCATGCTGCATCTTCTCCGCAAGCGCCGCATCCGCGACAGGAATCACCGCCTTCTGTCCATCCTTCAATTCAACGATCAGCGCCTGTGGCTCCGGCTGCGTCATCGTCGCCGTCACCGTCGTTATCCCCAACGCCGCATGACGCTGCTTCAGGTACTCCCCAAACGGCAGAACCGTACTGCTCTGCACAGTGCTCATCTGGAACCGAGTAACGCAGTTGATCAAATGCACAAGGTACCCCGAATCCTCCGCCGCGCACGTCGGCGTATGGTCCATAATGTAAAGCGCCGCAGTGTTCAACGAGTTCATCTGCAACAACTGTGTCGCCACTCCGATCGCGCTCCGGTCGTTGTTCGTAAAATATGCCCGCATCAGCTCATCCAGAATGTTTTTCGTCCCCACGCTCTTCGGATACTTCTGCAAAAAACTCCGCAACGCGCGAATCTTCTCGTCGCTATCCGTCAGCGCCATCGCCCCCGAGTACGCCTTGAACTCATCAGCATTCTCAATCGCCATGTTTTCGCTGTTCGGCACATCGTCGGCTTTCATCACGTTCGTCTGCGTCACATACTGCATCACGCATCCCGACACGCCCGCGCTGTCAATGCCGTAGTCGACCGTCTCGCTCGCGTGCGTTCCATTCGCCAGGCTGTAATCAACCGTCATGCTCACCATGCCCGGCGTGTTCAAGTGGTCCTCAATAAATTGGTAGTTGTCCATCTTCGACAACTCTTTTTGTACCGGTGCCGCTGGCTTGTGCGCGCTCGGCGTCGTGGGTTTCACCGGTGCCTGCGCCGCCGCCATCAACACAGCGCCGCCCAATACAAATGTCATAAATGCAGTTTTCATCTTCCACCTGCTTCCTTCTTCGTTAACAAATATACTCTCGCCCTCTCCCTCTCTTCAAAGCGCCAATTCTCAAAACTCAGCCCCCTTCCAGCCCTTCATGGAATAATCATCTTGAATGACGGCCGCACTTAAACTTCCCGCCGCTCTCGCCGTTCCTGACTCCTCGCCCCTCTCCGCCCGCTCGCATCCCGAAGCCCCCCACCCCTACCGCACCGACTTCGTCCGCGACCGCGGCCGCATCCTCCACTCCCGCGCCTTCCGCCGCCTCGCCGGCAAAACCCAAGTCTTCACCCGCCAGCCCGGTGAGCTCACCAGCGACCACCTCCGCAGCCGACTCACACACACCCTCGAAGTCGCGCAGATCGCCCGCTCCATCGCCGAAGTCCTCGGCCTCAACATCAACCTCACTGAGTCGCTCGCCCTCGTACACGACATCGGCCACCCGCCCTACGGACACGCCGGCGAAAAGGCCCTCGACGCATCGCTCCGCCGTCACGGCCTCACCTTCGATCACAACCTCCACGCCCTCCGCATCGTCACGCACTTTGAAGAGCGCCACCCCGCCTACCGCGGACTCAACCTCACCCTCGCCGTCCGCGAAGGCATCATCAAGCACTCGCACGATTATGAAAGTTCAGCTCACCCCGAGCTCTCCGAATA
>CAIMNN010000472.1 GCA_903842845.1 uncultured Acidobacteriaceae bacterium
GGTTGCCTCGAGAATGCCGTAGACGCCGTAGCCGGCGTTGTTGACCAACACGTCAAGACTGCCGAACCGTTCAATCGTCGCGGCGACGGCGGTGTTGAGGGAACTCTCGTTGTTGACGTCGAGTTGGGTGACCAGCACATTTTCAAGTTCCGCCAGTGCTGCTCCTGCATCCGGGTTGCGCATCGTTGCGGCGACGTTCCAGCCTTGTGCGTGGAAGAACTCAGCGGTTGCGCGACCAATGCCGATGGAAGCTCCGGTGATGAGGACGGTTTTGCGTGCTGACATTGCGGCTCCTATTTGAGTTCTCAAAAGTATTTAATGAAGACGAACGTGGATTGGTCGCCGACACGGCCGCCCGGCTCCTCGCCGAAGTTTTTGAAGCCGGCACTCTCTAACTGCCGGATGCGGCTGGAGACGTGCGTGGCGCTGACGATTGACTTGCAACCAACTGCCTGGGCATGCGCGATGCGTGTGGAATCGAGAAGCGCAGCGAGTCCCTGGCGTCGGAAGTCGGGATGAACGACTAGTCGTGTGAGCGAGGCGACAGGCAGCTTGATGTCGTTGGCGAAACCGTTGAAGCACTCGGGATCGGGCATGTCATTGATGCTGGTGTGAATGCAAAGCCGCGCGGATGCGATGAGCTTGCCACCGCTCTCGACGGCCCAGATGATGCCGTGCGAATCGTGCTCGTCAAGCCACACGCCCGAGCGCGGGGCGAAGTACGGCAGCTCACCCTCGGCCTTCCAGGCGATGATGCGCAGCTCGCCGACCTGAGCGAGCAGTGTGGGGTCACTGACGATAAAAGGTGAGTACAGAGCCGACTCCTGAAGGACATAGTACAGGGTATTTAGTTAAGTGAACAGGGGATTAAGCCGATATGCGATACTCAGAATGTTATGTATAAACGGGTGATTTTGAAGCTTTCGGGCGAAGTGCTCGCGGGCGAACGCGGATTCGGGTTGGACCGGGACAAGGTTGCGGCCATCACCGCTGAGATCGTCGAAGTTCACAACCTCGGCATCGAGATTGGCATAGTTGTTGGCGGTGGAAATTTCTTCCGCGGCATCTCCGAGCACGCCAAACAGATGGACCGCGTGAGCGCCGACAACATGGGAATGCTGTCGACGGTCATCAACGCCATTGCGCTTCAGGATGCGATAGAGCAGCAGGGCGTGCAGTGCCGGGTGATGACGGCGGTGGCGATGAACCAGGTTGCGGAGCCGTATATCCGCCGGCGTGCGGTGCGGCATTTGGAAAAAGGCCGCGTTGTGGTTTTTGCGGCTGGCATCGGCAATCCGTTCTTCTCGACCGACACGGCAGCCAGCTTGCGCGCTATGGAGATCAAGGCTGATGTGCTGTTGAAGGGCACCAAGGTCGAGGGCGTCTACAGCGCCGACCCGGTGCTGGACAAGACCGCGGTGAAGTACGACGAGATCACGTATATGGAGATCCTCAAGCAGGGGCTGAAGGTGATGGACCTGACAGCCGTGAGCTTGTGCAAGGACAATGACCTGCCGATGATCATCTTCAACATGAACCAGCCGGGAAATATCCGCCGCGTGGCGATGGGCGAAAAGGTCGGGTCGCTGGTACGTGCCTGAAGTGGCCGCCGGAGCGCCGGAGACGTCAAACAGAACAGTGGAACATCACAGGCCAGCACGTTTGGATGCATTGACCGGATTGCGCAGTTTTGCGGCCGTCA
>CAIMNN010000473.1 GCA_903842845.1 uncultured Acidobacteriaceae bacterium
AGGCCAATACCGATTCATCAGGCAACTTCTTCTTTGGCGGACTTCCACCAAGCTTGTTCAAGGTTCAGGTTTCGCATGAAGGATTCCAGACCAAGGTAATCGACAACCTGAAAATAATCGCCGACCAGGCGAACGGCCTGAACGTGAAGCTGGCAGTCGGCGGCGCAACGACCACTGTCACCGTCAACGCAGCAGACATGCCGTTGATGGATACAGAAACAGCCAATATCGGTGCGACTATTTCGCAGAAAGATATCGCCAATCTGCCCAGCTTCGGCCGCGACGTTTTCCAACTGGTTCAGTTGGCACCCGGCATGTTCGGTGACGGCGCGCGCTCCAGTGGCGGCAACACCAGCGTATTACCGGGCAGCCAGGACGGCGCACCGGGTGCCGCAAATGGCATCTTCACAACAGAAAACGTTCCGCAAGTGCAAGGCAACGGCGGCAGAACAGATACCAACTCCATCACTATTGACGGCGTAGCCGTCACCTCAGTGACCTGGGGCGGTGGTGCAGTCGTCACGCCGAACGAGGACACGGTCAAGGAGTTCAAGGTAGTATCGAACCCCTATGATGCTGAAGAAGGCCGTACCAGCGGCGCGAGCATCAAGATCACCTCACAGAACGGCACCAATAATTTCCACGGCACAGCCTTCTTCAAGGCAGACCGTCCGGGCCTCAACGCCGCACCGCGCTGGGATCCTTATCAATCGGCACAGAATCCAAAAGCTGCTAATGCCGATAAGAACACGCAACGTTTCAACCAGATGGGTGGAACCCTAGGCGGGCCGATTCTTCACAATCATCTCTTTGCGTTCTTCGGCTATGAGACGATTCGCAATTCGAGCCCCGGCATCAGCACCGGATGGTATGAAACATCGGCATTTGAAGGTCTTGGAAGCGGCAATGGCGGCCCGATTGCCAAGGCATTCCTTGGTTATTCAAAGAATGCTCCCACTTACGGCAAGGCAAAGCAGATCGATCAGGACTGCGGCGCAACCAGCAGCGTAGGTCTTTTGCAGGGATACAACTGTAACTTCATTCAGGGTCAAGGACTGGCAGTTGGTAAGCCTGCCACCTATGGCGCTGGCGTGCAGGATCCAGCCTTCTTTGGACAGTTGCAGGGACCTGGCGGCACGGCGTTTTATGCCATGGGTCTTGGTGGCGACGGATCAACAATTGATGCTCCTGCTGGCTGGGGAAACCCTGCGGGACAACAAATTGCGAATCCGGATAACATCGGTGATACGGCCTCTCTGGTCTTCTTGCAGACGTCCACACCTTCAAGCAACATCAACGTTCAGTACAACGGACGTGTTGATTGGCAGGCAACCAGCAAGGATCTGATCGCGGCTACGGTATACGATGTGCCGGTTACGAACACCTCGTACAGCAACGCTCGTGGTTACAGCCTGTTCCATCACAATCAGTTGAACTGGTCGCTAGGCGCGCTGTGGGATCACACCTTCAACAGCAACCTCATCAACCAGTTGCGTGCGGATTATGCCGGCTGGTTGTGGAATGAGATCAAAAGCAATCCCGACATGCCTTATGGATTGCCTGATGACAACATCAGCAACTCGAACATAACCAGTGAGCTAGCCACCAGCACGCTGCCGAGTCCTTACCACAATGCAAATCCAAACGGCTTTGGCCCCAACATCGGTTCAGTCTTTGATCAGTGGACGCTGAACTTCAAGGATGTTGCGACCTGGTCGCACAAGACGCATAACATCAAGTTCGGCGGCAATGTGACACGGCTTGCTTACCTCGATGACATCACCTGGGGTGGCGGTTTTGTTCCCACGTACAACTTCAACAACATGTGGGACTTCCTGAACGACGCAGCGAACTCAGAGAATGGAACATTTGATCCGACAACGGGTCTTCTGAATATCTTCCGCAAAGATGACCGCCAGATGTATTACGGCTTCTTCGCACAGGATGACTGGAAGGTGAGGTCCAACCTGACTGTCAACATCGGTTTGCGTTGGGAGTACTTCCCGGGTATGACCGATAAGGAAAACAATATTTCCAATGTTTACCTGGGAACTGGCGCCAACACACTCACTGATCTCAACCTGAAGATAGGCGGATCAACCTGGAATGCCCAGAAGGGTAACTTTGCCCCTCAACTCGGATTCGCATGGAGCCCAACCAAGGAGCATGGAAGAGCAGTAATCCATGGTGGATTTGGTATCGGCTTCAACGGACTTGAGATGGCGGTTTCTTCGAACAATCGTTTCAATCCTCCTTACGTGTTCCAGGGAACCACCCTGTTGCCAGTCGGTCTTGTTGGTTCCAACAACCCGCATCTTGAGTACGTTCAAGGCAGCGGTGCCATCAACGCGCCGAATTTGTTCCCGGCGAACACCAGCGTAATCTCACTGCCGAACTCAGCAAACTTGTTTGCGAATGCGGCGCAAAATGTCACTGCCAACCCGATCGATTATGCAACTCCTTACGTGTACCGCTATTCACTCGATGCCCAGTATGACCTTGGCCATCAGTGGGTGGCAACGTTGGGCTACCAGGGAAGCATGGGACGTCATCTGCCCATCATCAGCAACTTGCTGAACCTGCTTTCACCACAGTTGATCTCAGGTTCGGTACAAGCCAACCCACTCGTCAACGGCATCCAGTGGCAGTTCCCGGGCGCATCCTCCAGCTTCAATGCTTTGCTGGCTGAACTCAAGCACTCGATGGGACATGGGTTTGAATTGGACGCTCAGTATCGTTGGGCCAAGACGCTAGACAATGGCTCGCAGTCGAACGCGAACAACGATTACCAGTTCCTGCCCGGCTACAACTGGGGACCTGCTGTATTTGACTCACGCAATATGTTCAAGGTCTATGGATTGTGGGCTCCGACCATCTTCAGGGGTCAGAACACCATGTACGAGAAGATCCTCGGTGGCTGGAATCTTGGTGGAATCATGAACTACCACTCGGGCTTCCCGCTGAATCCTGAGTACAACGGCATTGCCTGCAACGCTGTTTACCAGGGTAGCTGCGGTGCTGGCGGCAATGGCAACCTGCGTCCTGCGTCTTATCTTGGCGGTGCAGGCCGGAGCCAGAGCACTGATGTGTTCAAGAAAGGCAACGGCAACTTCTCCAAGGGCGGCTCGGCGTACTTTACCCAGCCGACCGTGGTTCAAGGCCCGAGCTGGAATACCAGTGCAGGCCCATCAGGACCGTTTGCTCCAATCCCAACCGCTCCGGGAATCGGCCGCAATGCCTTTTACGGACCGCATTACTTTGACATCGACTTGTCGTTGACCAAGGCATTTGTTCTGCCTCAGATGAAGGTTTTGGGTGATAGTGCGCGTCTTGAAATCCGCGCCAATGCATTCAACGTCTTCAACAAGTTGAACCTCAACAACAACGGCATCGACCAGGGTATCGGTGACGGTTCCTTTGGCAGAGTTACCAGCAGCGGCGGTGTCATGGGTGGCCGTAACGTTGAACTCGAAGCCCACTTCAAGTTCTAAGCTTGAAGTCTAAACAAGTCGTCCCGGGCCCCGCGAAGGGCCCGGGGGGTCCCCTGAAAGTTGAGACTTTTTCCGTCAGCAAGGCACCACCGCAAGGCGGTGCCAGGCTGGCGGATTTTCTTGTTAGAGTGAAAGTAGATATATTTTCCGCATCCAGAGTTTTGGTGGCGTCGGGGTCAGAGCGATGAAGTTGAATCTCAGTTTTGTATTCCCTGTTGCAGCGCTGCTGCTGCTCTCTGCGCTTTTTAACTGCACACTTGACGCTCAAACACATACTCAAAGTTCCGGTTCAGCGCCGGTCCACAAAAGCTCTGGCGCAAGTTTTGACACGCTATCGAAACAAGCTGATGCTGCGCGCGACGCCGAGAAGCTGGACGAAGCAGCCAAGCTTTATCGCAAGGCGCTCGCGCTGAAGCCAGATTGGAAAGAGGGCTGGTGGTCGCTGGGCACGATCGACTATGACAGCAACCGGTACGCCGAGGGCATGGAGGATTTTCGTCATCTGCTGCGGCTTGCGCCCACCGATGGCACAACCAATTTGATGCTCGGGCTTTGCGAGTACGAGGTGGGGCAATACAAAGAATCGGAAAAGCATTTGGCAGCGGCGTGGAAGCTGGGCATTCAGGATGCGGCTGAGATGGAGCCGCTGCTGCTCTATCACCAGGTGCTGCTCCAGTTGCGCGAAAGGCATTTTGAAGCAGCGCTGGACATTGTGAACCAGATGCTGCGCAAAGGATTTCACAATCGCGATGTGGATGTGGCCTGCGGCATGGGCGTGCTGCGCATAACGCCGGAAGAACTGCCGGCCGCGGGGACTGATGCCAACGCGGTGATTCAACGCATCGGCTACGCGCAGGCGGCTGACAGCATTGAGTCCCACGAACGCGCGCGGCAGCTTTTTCAGCAGGCGGTTGACGCGTCGCCGGATTTTCCGAATATCCACAATGCTTACGGACGCTTCCTGATGGGCATCAATGAATCCGCGGCTGCGCAGGCTGAGTTTAAAGAGCAGCTCAAAAGAGATCCGAAAAATTACAACGCGATGCTCAAGCTGGCCGTGCTGGATTATCACGTGGATTCAGCGGCGGGCGTGCCGTACGTTGAAGAGGCGCTGAAGTACGTGCCCAAGTCGCCATTCGCGCATTATCTGCTTGGCATACTCACGCTTGAAGCCGGCGACGTAGACCGCGCAGTCAAGGAGTTGGAGATTGCGCGCAAGATGCTGCCCAAGGAGTCGAAGTTCGCCTTTGCACTTGCCAATGCTTACAACAAAGCCGGCCGCAGGGAAGATTCACTGCGCGAGCGGCAGGCATTCATTCAGCTCAAGGCCGCGGAGAAAGTGGACGGCAGCCAGACCGACAACGACGTGAAGGATAATCCCTCACTGCAAAAGGGAAGCGAGCAGTAGATCATGATTGATTCGGTTCGCACAGAGTTGCAGAGTGTGCCGGCGCTGAACTACTTCGCGGCTTGCAAGCTCATTGTTGGCGCAACTGTTTTGATGTTGGCTGCGGCAACAACCAATGCGCAGAGTTCCGCAACGCCCACGCCGCAGAATTCCAACGATGCAGGCCGCATTCAGTTTGAAGAGATAGCCACAAAGTCGGGACTGCATTATGTGACCGCAACTGACAATACTGTAAACAAGAATCAGCCGCAAACCATGGTTGCCGGTGTCGCGTTGCTGGATTATGACGGCGATGGTTATCTCGACATCTATTTGGTTGGCGGCGCGTCGATTCCGTCTCTCATCAAGGATTCGCCTGTATATTGGAATCGTTTGTTTCATAACAATCATGACGACACATTTACCGACGTGACAGAGAAGGCGGGCGTTGCCGGCGCGGGTTACGGCAGCGGCGTTGCGGTGGGCGACTACGACAATGATGGCTGGCCGGATATCTTCCTCGCCAATGTGACCGGCAATCAGCTCTTCCACAACAACGGCGACGGGACGTTTACCGACGTAACTGAAAAGGCGGGCCTATCCGGTGCAAAACTGAACGGAAAGAAAATGTGGTCGGTAGGCGCTGGATGGTTTGACTATAACAACGATGGATTGCTCGACCTATTCGTTGTGAACTACTGCAAGTGGGAGCCGAACAAGGACCCCAAGTGCATGTTGAAGGATGGCGTCAGAGGTTTCTGTCATCCCAAGCTCTACGAGCCGCTGCATAGCACGCTCTATCGCAACAACGGCGACGGTACGTTCACGGATGTCTCGGACGAGATGGGCATTTCGAAGTTCATGGGCAAGGGGATGGGTGTGACCTTTGCTGACCTTGACGGCGATGGCTACCTGAGCGCATTTGTAACGAATGACACCACGCCGAATTTTCTGTTTCACAATCTGCACGGCAAAAAATTTGAAGAGATAGGCGTGCTCGCCGGAGTGGCGTACTCGGGCGATGGCGAAGCTCTCTCCAGCATGGGTGCGGATTTCAAAGATGTGAACAACGACGGATTGCCGGACATGTGGTACACGGCGGTCGACCGCGAAGAGTTTCCGCTGATGATCAATACCGGCAAGCACGACTTTATGGATATGACAGTGCCCAATGGCCTGGCCAAGACAACCGATATGTCCGGTTGGGGGAACGGGATATTCGACTTTGACAATGATGGATGGAAGGACCTTTTCGTAGCGCGCGCCAACGTGATGGACAACATCAGCGAGTCAATCCCCGCGCGCCGTTACCCGGAGCCGAACACTATCTTTCGCAATCTGGGCAAAGGAAGATTTGCTGACGTGAGCGCAACGGCCGGTGCGGACATGCAGAAGGAAGCGGCGCATCGTGGAGTTGCGTTTGGCGACCTGGACAATGACGGACGCATCGATATGGTTGTCTCCGTGCTGAACGGCCCGGCAGAACTGCTGCACAATATCTCAGAGACCGGCAACCATTGGATACTGCTGAAGCTGGTGGGCACGAAGAGCAATCGAATGGGAATCGGCGCGCAGATCAAGCTCATGGCCGCGGATGGCACCACGCAATGGAATGAAGTGACCACCGTTGTTGGCTACGCGTCGTCGAGCGACCCGCGCGTTCATTTTGGATTGGGAAAGAACAAAACCATTAGAGAGATAG
>CAIMNN010000474.1 GCA_903842845.1 uncultured Acidobacteriaceae bacterium
GCATGGCCGATGTGAAGGAGTCGCCGATTGCGTCGGCGATTCTCCAAAGCACGGCAACGAAGATTTACCTGCCGAACTCGGAAGCTGGCAACGAGGGGATGCGCCAGTTCTACGAATATGCCGGGCTGAACAGCCGTGAAATCGAGCTGCTTCAGTCGGCAACACCGAAGCGGGACTACTACATTGTGCAGCGGCTCGGAAGGCGCATGATTTCGTTCCGTCTCGGGCCGGTGGCTCTGGCCTTTCTGGCGGTGTCAGGCCAGAAGGACAGAGCGCGAATCGATGTTCTTGCCGAGCAGCTGGGTCCAGCGTGGATCTCGGCATGGATGGAAGAACGCAAGGTAGAAAAGGGCTGGATCGACTACTACGAAGGAGTGGCACAACATGAAATCCAAATGGTTGGTTAAGAGTGCAACATCAATCGCTCTCGTCGCCATCAGGGCGGTCGAGACTGTCTGCCCGGTGCCTGCGCACGCTGGCGTTCCGGGCGTGTTCGCAACCGAGTACACGCAAATCCTCAACTATGTCGAGCTGGCCGGTCAGCTCGAAAAGCAGGTCGTGATGGTCGAAAACCAACTCAACCAGCTTGCCGACATGGCCAAACATGGAATCACTATCACCGATCAACTCTTTGGGACCGTCGCCTCGGACATCACGACGTTGCGCCAGATCGTCAACACTGGGCAGGCTCTTTCCTACACGCTGAGCAACATGGACGGCACTTTCCGGCTACGCTTTCCGGGATACAGCACGTCTACTAACTATGGTCGGTCGTACCAGAACTGGAGCCAGACGAGCCTTGACAGCACCCTTGGGGCGCTGAAGGCTGCTGGTGTCCAGAACTCGCAGTTCGATAGCGATTCGGCCCTGCTTCAGAGCCTCAAGAGCCAAAGTCAGTCGGCTGTTGGGCGAATGCAGGCCATCGAAGTCGGAAACCAGATTGCCGAAAATCAGGCGGAACAGTTGATGAAGTTGCGCCAACTGATGATGGCGGATATGCAGAGCAAGGCGGCATATCAGAGCGCCATGGTGCAGGCAGGCGCGACGAAGCAGGCCAACTCCGACCAGTTTTTCGGCCAAACCCAGGTCACAAGCGACGGCGTGACTTTCTAGGAGAGAACGATGAAGGTGATTTCGGTTTGTGGTATCGGCATTTTCCTCATGCTGGCCGGATGCAAGACGGTCGAGAAGAGCCAGATTGTGACGGCATTCCAGAATGCCGGCGGCGGCGATGTCTCTCAGGCGACGCCAGCAGGCATCACGTCCTTTCTGGCACAGCATGAAGATCTCCGCAAGCAGTTGACGCCGCTCTGCAATGAGCATAGGGCGAAAGCGCCTGCGAACTGGTCCACCTCGGATGAGGGGAAAATCTGCACGGCAAACGCGCAGGCGAACTTCTTTGGCAAACCACAACTGAAATCAGATGGCGTGAAGTTCTGAGGAGCAGTACCAATGACGCGAAGACAGAGACTCCTTCTTGTGGCGGCTGCGGCGATGGCCTCGGCCGCCACTGCTCATGCGCAGGCCCCGGTCGATGTCGGCGGCACATTTGATCAGATAGGGCAGGCGGCCAACGCATGGATTCCCACCATCATGCAAGAGGCAACGTACCTCTTCTACGCGCTGGCGACACTCGACTTTGCATGGAGCGCGCCGCAATTCCTGCGTGAGCACGATTTCATGGGCCTGTTCATGAGCCTGATCAAGAAGCTGCTCGTCATTGGCTTCTTCTATGCCGTGCTTATCAACGGTCAGACCTGGATACCGGCTATCGTCAACAGCTTCGCGCAACTTGGCGCGAACGCGGCTGGCGTATCGGTTGTGCAGAATCCGTCCGACATCATGATGCAGGGTCTCCAGATCGTCTCGGACCTCTTTACAAAGGTTTCGGCAGTCAACCTGCTCTCGGAGCCAGGCGGGGCGATTACGACGATACTCGCGGCCTGCATCGTGCTCGCCTCCTACATCATCATCACGCTCCATTACGTCGTCACCAAGCTCGAAGCGATTATCGTCATGTCGGCGGGCTACATCTTCCTTGGCTTCGGTGGTAGCCGGTGGACTGCACCTTACTTTGAAAGGTACATTTCTCTTGCAATCTCAACCGGCGTCCGCTTGATGCTGATTTACCTGATGCTAGGAGTCTTCAAGACGATCTCGGCCAACTGGATTGCCACGATGAACGGATATACAGCCGATCTACCCATCACCCAAATCTTCCCAACCCTGATGTCGATGCTGCTCTTCGCCTTTGCGTCGTGGATAATCCCGAAGATGGCGGCTTCTGTCGCCTCGGGAACTCTGGGTGCAGGCGCGGCGGAC
>CAIMNN010000475.1 GCA_903842845.1 uncultured Acidobacteriaceae bacterium
CCCTCGCCGAAAAGTTCTACAACTCGCCCGACCACGCCGGCTTCCTCCCCGGCCATCCCATGGCCGGCAAAGAACGCGGCGGCGCTGAGCTCGGCGAAGCAACTCTTTTCCAGAACTGCATGTGGATCTTCACCGACTCGGGCGCTGAAAACCGCTCACCCGCCTCCGCCGCCCTCGCAACCGAGTGGCGCGCATGGGTCGCACGCATCGGCTCGCGCACCATGGATCTTGACCCCCAACGCCACGACGAGCTCGTCGCCTGGGTCAGCCACCTGCCGCAGTTCCTCTCCACCGCGCTCTCCGCGCTGCTGCTGGAAGAAATGGGCGACGCGCCCGAACTCAAGTGGGTCGGCGGCCGCGCACTCCGCGAGATGACGCGCCTCGGCGCAAGCCCCTACTCCATGTGGCGCGACATCGCCCTCACCAACACCGACAACATCGCCAACGCAATCGCCGCTCTCGAGCAAAGCCTCGCCCACCTGCGTGAAAACCTCAAGACGCCAGAACTCCGTGAAGAGTTCGAACGCGCCAATAAGTTCCGCAAAGACCTGCCTACTAATTAAGGATGTATCGCCAGCGTGTACCCCGACCGGAACGCGCCTTCTATCGGCACCGCATCGCCATCCGCCGTCAAACGATGCAACCGGTATCCATGCTCGTTCACAAAAAAATTATGAAATCCCTCATACACCTTGTCTGACCGCATCCCCACATACCGCGTCAGCGTTTCAAAATAAACCGTCGGCTTAAACCGCGCCACCGTCTCCGCCGCACCGCGCAACACAGCCAGCTCCATCCCCTCCACATCTATCTTGATAAAGTCCAGCTTCTCTATTGGGTTCGCACGCAAATAATCATCAATCCGCGTCACTGGAACCGCGCTCGTCTTATCGCTGTCGTTCTCTCGCAGCAACGCATTCCCCGGGTTCCCGCTCTCTTCTTCCCAGTAAAGCGTCCCTGCCTTATCGCTCAATCCCTGCGCCACCACCTGCACGCGCGCATTCAACTCCGGATTCAATGCCAGGTTAGCCCTCAGCCGCTTCACATTCGGTGGCCCCGGCTCAAATGCAATCACTCGCCCCGCCGCACCCGAAAACTTCGCCAGCGCCAGCGTCACTGCGCCCACATTCGCGCCCGCGTCAATCGACCACCACCCGGCCGTCTCGCGCTTTTTCAAAAATTCCATCAGCGGCCGCTCGTACACACCGCTCCACAAGATGCGCTCCACCTTGTAGCGGCTGTCCACGTTCACACTCACATCGCCAAGATATTCGTTGAATACAAGCTCTATCCCAGCCGGCGCAGCCTTGCGCAAATTAGCGTGGCGCTCCAGCAACCCATCCCGCACTCCGCGCGGACAAAGCCGCAACCCCAAACTCCGCACCGCCCGGCTAACCTGTGCCACTCGTTCTCTCCTATAAATTTTATTGTATGAGCGGCAGCGTCAAGGCCTCAGTCCCTGATTTCTGACATCCGGCCCCTGTCTCACGCCCAACTAAATCCCGACTTCTTCAACGGCAACGTCCTCACCCTCTTCCCCGTCGCGTCAAATATCGCATTCGTAATAGCCGGAATCGACGGCGGCATCGCCGGCTCGCCCAATCCCGTCGTCATGTACTCGGTCTTTCGCCAACTCAAATGCAGCTGCGGCGTCTGCCGCATTCTCAACAGCGGATGCTGATGATAATTCGTCTGCACCGCCTGGCCCTTTTCAAAAGTTATCTCCTGACCCATATGCGACATGCCCTCAAGGATCGACCCCTCTACCTGCGCCTCAGCGCCGCTCGGGTTGATGATCTGCCGCCCCACATCAGTGCACGCCCACACGTCGAGCACTCTTACCTTCTCGCCCTCAACCTGCACACGCGCCACCTGCGCTACAAATCCTAGATGGCAGGCATAGACGGCAATGCCAAATCCCTCGCCATCCTTCTTCTTGCGCGTCTTCCATCCGCTCTCTTCCGCAACCTGCTCCAGCACGCCCAACGACCGCGCAAAAAAATCCCTGCGCTTCTCGTCCTTCGTCTCGCGCGCCGCATCGGCCAACACCTCGCGTTTTAGCTCATACGGGTCGCGCCCGCCCGCATGCGCCACCTCATCTATAAACGACTCCGACACAAACGCCAGCGCATTCGCTCCCGGCGCGCGCAGCGGTCCCGTCTTCACCCACAGCGGCATCGTCGACAAGCCCTGCTCAAAATTCGCCACCGCTCCCGCCGGGTACTCATCCTTGTTCATCCCCGCCGAGTTCGCCGCATGCGTCCCCTCGCCGTAGCTCACCAGGTGCTGGCTGTACGCAATCACCTTTCCCTGCGCATCAAGCCCCGCCGTAAATTTGTGCCAACCACCCGGACGGAACACATCATGCCGAATATCGTCCTCGCGCGACCACAACAACTGCACCGGCGCTCCCGCCTCTCGCGCAATCCACGCCGCCTCAACCATCGGGTCATTCACCAGCCGTCGCCCAAATCCGCCGCCCGCGCGGATCATGTGCACCGTTATCGCTTTCTTGTCGATGCCAAACTTCTCCGCAATGTAATCGCGACCCGGCCCCGGCAACTGGCTCGTCGTCCATATCTCCATCACGCCATCGTGGAACCACGCCGTCGTTCCTTGAGGCTCCAGCGTCACGTGCGCAATAAACGGATACTCGTACTCCGCTTCCACAACCTTCGCCGCCGTCTTCAACGCCGCCGCAACGTCGCCATCCTTGCGTTGAATATTCTGCGACTTCTCCTTCAGCATCTTCGCCGCCGCCGCCGCAAATCCCTCGCTCGATTGCTCCGCACCGCGCGGCTGCTCCCACACAACCTTCAAACTCTTCCGCGCCTTCTGCGCCTGCCACCAGCTCTCGGCAACGATCGCCACGCCGCCTTCAAGCCCGGCGTAAAAATCAATCACTCCAGATTCCTTCACCTTGCTCTCAACAACAAACACCTTCTTCACGCCCGGCAGCGCACGCACTTCGTCCAAATTCGCGCTCTTCACCTTGCCCGCATACACCGGAGCCTTCTCAAACACCGCATACAACATCCCCGGCAGCCGCACATCAATTCCAAACGAAGGCTTGCCCGCCAGCAGCGCTGCATTGTCCACACCCGCCTTGAACTTCCCAACTATCCGAAAATCCTTCGGATCCTTCACCGTGACCTTCTCAACGTCCGGCACCGGCAGCTTCGCCGCATCCGCAGCCAACTCGCCGTAACCCAGCACGCGACCCGTCGCCTTGTGCAACACCTTACCTGCATCGGTCACGCACTCGCCCGCCGGCACACTCCACCGCGCCGCCGCTGCCTGCACCAGCAACGCACGCCCCGCCGCGCCAACCTTCCGCAGCGGTTCATACAAATTCGGCGTGCTCATGCTGCCGCCCGCCACCTGGAAACCATACTTCTCATCCAGGTCCGCCTGCTCCACCTTCACCTGCGACCAATCCGCATCCAACTCCTCGGCAATCACCATCGGCAGCATCGTGCGTATCCCCTGCCCGATCTCCGGCGCAGGAGCCATGATCGTCACCACTCCGCTCGCCGCGATCTGGATAAATGCGTTCGGCATCAAGTGCGGCGCAGGCCTCTGCGCAAATGCACTCAGCGGCTCAAAGCTCAACTTCAACATCATTCCGCCGCCGGCAATCGCCGAAAGCGTCAAAAAGTTTCTGCGATTAAGAAGCATGGCTCGCCTCCTCTTCCCTGATGTCAAGCATCGCCGCACTCATCTTCGTCAGCTCCGCCGCGCGCTTTATCGCTTTCCGTATCCTTAAATAAGTCCCACACCGGCAAAGATTATTGCTCATCGCCGCATCAATCTGTTCATCCGTCGGGCTCGGCGTCCGCTCCAGCAGCGACTTCGCCTGCATTATCTGTCCCGTCTGGCAATATCCGCACTGTGGCACATCGAGCTCGTCCCACGCCTTCTGCAACGGATGGTTCCCGTTCGCGCTCAACCCCTCGATCGTCGTCACAGCTTTGCCCGCAACAGTCTCGACCGGCGTCACGCAGCCACGCGTCGCATGCCCATCTACCAGAACCGTGCACGCGCCGCAGATGCCCATCCCGCAGCCGAACTTCGCGCCCAACAGACCAAGCTCCTCGCGCAACACCCACAACAGCGGTGTATCCGCGGCGGCATTCACGGTTACTGTTTTATCGTTGACTCGCAGTTGCACAGGCCTACC
>CAIMNN010000476.1 GCA_903842845.1 uncultured Acidobacteriaceae bacterium
AGCCGCCAGCAATCGTTTCAAATGATCGGCGGCTTTCAAATGATCATCAGAGGAAAGCTTTTTGCTGCCCATTCCAATTCGAAGTGCGTCACAATAAGCAATTACGCTGTGAATCGCAAGTAACGCCGATGAGTAACGATAAGATCCAATATCGTCTTGAAGCAGACTCATGCCGGAAGCAAAATCTCTCGCTCGCCCCAGATAGTGCTGGACCTCGATCGCCGCCATGCAAGCATTGTCGCACAAACCCAACGAAAAAAGCCTCCGCCGCAGCGGAGGCTTACTCGCGCTACTTGCGTTACTTTGCGGCTGCCACTGCTGCGTCGGACTTGGCGAACTTGCGGCGGAAGCGCTCGACGCGACCGGCGGTGTCAACCAAACGCTGCTTGCCAGTAAAGAACGGGTGGCAGTTGGAGCAGATTTCGACGTGGATATCGCCCTTGTGTGTGGAGCGGGTATCGAATTTGTTTCCGCAGGCGCATTGCACGTGCACGGCCTCGTAGTGGGGGTGGATAGTCTCTTTGGGCATCTTCTGGTGAACCTTTCGCTTTTATTGTAGCAAAAACAGGAGTCAGATGTCAGGAATCGGAGATCAGGGGCTGAGGGGGGCTGGGAACAGACGCTCGGAGAGCATGACAAATCGTTCATTTTTAACGTTAATTATTCAGTTTCCAAGTTTTTGTTTCGCACGTACAATCAATTTGCATTGAAACTAAGCCTTGAGTTGAACCCTACAAATCCCTATTGAGAGGTCGCAACGGAAATGAAGAACATTTCACGCGGAACCGGAGTACTGCTCGTACTGGCACTCACACTGCTCAATTGCAGCGCTTGCCGTGCCCAGCAAAAGAATGCGGCAACCACTGACTACGTTGTAGGTGGCGAGCACTTCGCCAAGCGCACCATCAACGATACCCAGCAGGGCAATATGCCTGCGGCAATCGTTTACTTGCCCAAGAGCTGGACGATGCAGAGCAAGATCAACTGGAACTATGCGTGGACTGAGAACCCGGTTGCGTTTGCGATGGAGGCGGATAATCCTGCCAACGCGGAGGCATTCTTTTCTTACCCGATGCTGAAGCTGGAGTCGCTTCAGGTTCCGCAGAACATGCGGCAGTACGCGGGCAAAATGCCGCAGCAAGGCGAGCGCCTGCCCATGGGTTCCATCTACATGAACCCCATGCAACCGTTGCAGGGGCTGGAACTGTTTGTGAAGAAGCAGCGGGGAACGATGCCGAATTTCAAATTTGTCGGCAAGGCGGACCTGCCGGACCTCGCCAAGCAGCTTGGTCTGGACCCGTTGCCCAACCAGCATGGCGTGGCGGTCGAGATCACTTACGACCTGAACGGCAAGCCGGTCGAAGAGGCGTTCTTTGGTGTCTTCTTCCTCGTGCAGGGGGCGAACACTGGCGTCAATGCCGGTGCTATCAAGCAAACCAACTGGGGCTATCAGGCGTTGACAAGCTTCCGCGCGCCTGCCGGCACGCTGGACAAGCGCATCAAGGTCTTTGCTGCTATCTCGAAGTCGTTGCACCCATTACCGGCGTGGACGGCGCGCTCCACGGCTATCGCCCAGCAGTTGGTTGCAATCTTCAACCAGAAGCTGAAGCAGGGATACGACCAGATCCGCGCCGCGCAGGCGACCATGGAACAGGTGATGAAGAACGATGCGGCATTCAACAAGTCCATCGAAGCGCAAATGGCGGCCAACCGCCAGAGCGGCGGCGGTAGCAGTGATGATGGCAGCGGTGGCGGTGGCGGAGGTGGCGGCCGCAGCGTTCAGGACAAATGGGATGATCTGTATCGCGGCGTGGATACGGTGAATGACCCAACCACCGGCGGAACCAAGCAGCTTTCAAATCTGGAGTCGGACCACTGGGGCGATGGCTTTGGAAACTTCTTCAGCACCAATGACCACAACGCCGACCCGAACGGAAACATCCCCGGCAACTGGCAGCGTTTGAGCGAAGCGCCGTAGAGATTTTTCACTCCGAAATTAAAAAGGGTTGGGAGCGCGAATGCCTCCCAACCCCAATTTATTTGTTGCGATAGTTGCCAGATTTACAGCGTCGCGTCGCCCTTGTGCCAGCCGCACGGTGTCAGTGCGCCGGACTGGAGTGCGTCAAGCACGCGCAAAACTTCCTTGGGCTCGCGGCCGACGCCGAGGTCAGTGACATAAACAAACCGGACGATGCCTTCCGGGCTGACGATGAACGTTGCGCGCTGGCTGACGCCGGCGTTCTTGTCCAGGATGCCGAGTGCCGCCGAGAGCTCGCGCTTGATGTCGGAGAGCATGGGGAAGGGCAGGTTCTTGAGGTCGGGGTGGTTTTCGCGCCACGCGAGGTGGACGTAGTCCGAGTCGACGCTGCCGCCGAGCACCTGCGCGCCGCGCTCTGCGAACTCGGAGTTCAGCTTGCCGAAGGCCGCAATCTCAGTCGGGCAGACAAAGGTGAAGTCCTTGGGCCAGAAGAAATAAACGGTCCACTTGTCCTTGTAGGTCTTGTCGGTGATGGTCTTGAAGGCCTTGCGGGGGTCGAGGTCGACAACGGCGGTGAGTTCAAAGCTG
>CAIMNN010000477.1 GCA_903842845.1 uncultured Acidobacteriaceae bacterium
GATTGGGCAGGCTGCAATTGGTCATTGACCCGTCAACAACCTTGTAATCGCCTTCGCCCTGTTGCAACAGCTCACGGCCCGAGAACAAAAACGGGTTCGGCGAGGTGTACACCACCTCATGGCCGTTGCCGCGCACGCCCAGGCTGCCGGTGACGCGGAAAAACTGCGCCGTATGCGCGCCGGGATGCACCACTCCATGGTCGGCTTCGAGCGTAATAGCTTCCGGCCCGCCGGTCAGTTGAAGTTCGCCCTCCGCGTCCAACTCATCCTTGTCGTGGTGATAGACGACCTTGTTGGCCTTCAATATATATCCGTTGTAATAGACCACCACTTCGCCGCTCAGCGTCCACACATCGCCCGCGCGTGATTGCTCCGCCGCCTCCCAGTGGATTGACGTTCCCGCCATGGGGTGGCTCTCCGGCTTTGCCGTTGGCAGGCTCTCCTGGTTGGGGTCCGTCGGCTCGGCCGCAGGGGGCACCGCATTGGTTAACGTCTGCGCACCCGTATATGGATGACAGAGCAACAGCAGCGTGATAAACCAAAGATAGCGGGTCTTCATGGACGATCAAGGCTCAGGATAACAAAGCCGGGCTGCTTGATTTGGACGTTTTTCCTGCGCTCTGGCTGCTGTGTAAAATCCGGATGCTTGTCGCTCATCGAACAGTTCGAGCGAACAAGACCCCCATCCCCATTTTCACTGCCTTTCCCGCCTTCGCATCCTTCTGCGTTCCAGGTGTTTAGGAGTTGAGTTGAGCCAGTTATTGCTGATTTCGTTTGCACCAGATCCGTTCCCCACGGAAGCGCCAGTTCCTTCCGTTAATCCTCCCGGCCCGCCACCCAAGCTGCGCCTGGTTGAAAAAACAGTTAAAGCCCCAACCACCCCTCAACTCGACAAGGCCGCCGAGGCCGCCGCCCGCGTGGCCGCCCGCTTTGCCGCCATGCCCGGTTATGGCGCGCCGAAGCGTGCCGAAACAATCTTTGACGGCGTGAGCTCTCCCGCCCAGACGGTGAAGCCTTTGGCTTGGCTGACCGAACAGCAGCCGGAAGTCCGCATCGCCGAACCAGCCGACATCCTCACCAAGCTCATTTCAAAGTCAGCGCATCTCACCAGCCAGCAGGAGGAGAAAGAGCCGATGAACAGCAATGCGATTGCAGGGACGGAGAACACACAACAAGAAGAGCCGTTGAATCGTTCCCTGGTTGCGCGCCGCCTTCGGCAGCAAGGCATCTCCATCAACGGTGGCGTGCAGCTCAGCATCTTTGAAGTGGAGCCGGCCGAGTACGCGCCGGAAGAGCCTGTCGCAACTGTGGTTGAAGCAATCCCTGTTCAAAGGTCAGAGTTCTATCCGGTTGAAACGGCCAGCCGCAATGCTTCCATCTACGCCGATGAGGTTGACTTTGCAGAGGAGTTGCCGGGCGGGGAAGCCGTCTCCAACGTTTCCTCGTGGCAGACTCCCACATACGCCGTCGAGATGGCCCCTTCTGTCTCAGAGGCGGAGGTTCTGCATGTTGAACAGGTTCTGGAAGCGGCGCCATTCGGCAGGCGCATGATGTCCGGCGTCGTTGACCTGTGCATTATCCTGCTCATGGCCTCAGCGGCCGCTCCACTGGCTTTGCGCTTCGCACCGGAACTGCTTCTCGGCGGCAGCGCCGTATCCAAATTGTTGCAGGGTCTTCTGGCCGTCGCGGTTGTCTATTCTCTGCTCTTCGCCGTTCTGCTGCGCGTAACGCCGGGGCAGTTCTTCGCCAGCTTGCGCGTTGTCCGGCTCGATGGCAAAAAGGCCGGTCTTCTGCGTCGCGCCCTTCGCCAGTTGATGTTGCCGCTCAGCATTGTGCCGCTCGGTCTCGGCCTTTTCTGGAACCTCGTCGACCCGCGCCGTCTCTGCTGGCACGACCGCTTCTCCGGCACGCTCACAAAATCCCACTACTAAGCCAGACATCAAGATCCTCCTCACAAAAAAGCGGCTGCCATTGCGGCAGCCGCTGGAGGAGACCTGCTTTCTATGCGGCCATGCGTGGCCGATAGCTCTGCTTGCCCGAAAAATTGCTGTGTATCGCACTCTCCTGTGAAACCTGGAACTGGCGAATGATGCGGTCCAGGTCGTTCGCCAGCGCGGAGAGGTTCTTGCACGCCTCGGCTGTCTCTTCGGCCGCATGTGCATTCTCCGTTGAAAGCTGCGATATGTGCCCGGACGATTCTGATATCTCGCCCGAGGCCGACGTCTGCTCATTCGCAGCGGTCGCGATGAAGTTGATCATGCTTTCCACCTGATGTGCCGCCTCGATTATCGAGTCCAGGCTCTTGCGCGCGCGCCCGGTCTCGTCCATGCCTGTTTCAACTTCGCTGCGGCTGTCCTGCATCAACTGCAACGTCGCTTGCGTTTCGTCCTGAATGCTGCGGATGGTCCCCGCAATCTCTTCGGTTGCACCTTTCGTGCGCTCGGCCAGTCTGCGCACCTCGCCGGCCACAACCGCAAACCCGCGTCCGTGCTCACCCGCGCGCGCAGCCTCAATGGCCGCATTCAACGCCAGCAGATTCGTCTGCTCGCTGATTTCCTGAATCACGCTGACCACTTTGCCTATCTCATCGGAACGGTGCGCCAGCGAATCCATCTTCTCCGCAACCGAACTCGTCGCATTCGCTATTCGTTCCATCGTCGACGAGGCCGACTGCATCACATCGCCCCCCTGCGTCGCTGACTTCGCACTCTCGCGGCTCATCCCCGCTGCCGCGTGCGCGTTGTTGCTTATCTCGACGATAGTCGCTGTCATCTCCTGCGCTGCCGCCGCTATCTGGTTCGTCTTGTCTGACTGCATATGCGTGTTGCCCGTCATTTGCGTTGACCGTATGCTCAGTTCCTCGGCCGCAGCGCTCAGCGTCTCGGCTCCCTGTCCGATGGATTGCAGCACCTCGCGCATCGACTTCACCGACGTATTGAATGCCGTCGTCAAGCGCCCTATCTCGTCGTTGCCCCGCGCTTCCACCTCAACCGTCAGGTCCTTGTTCGCCATGTGCTCCAGCGCTTCGGTGATGGCCATCAGCGGCGGAGAGATCGTTTTCGCCAACATAATACCAATCAGTGAGCAAAAAAGTATGATGAGAATGGTAACGCCAATATTGATCCAGATGGAGCGCTTACTGGAGCTTGTAGTATGCTCTGCATCCAACATCCCCGACTTCGCATACTCGTTCATCGTCTCGCTTGTGTCTCGTATCGCCGAATTGATTTTAGCCTTCGTCGATTCAGCGGTCTGAAGATCGAGTGCATCGCCTGTCTTTCCTGCCGCAAGGTATTGCAGGCTATGGTTGCTGTCATCCCGGTAAAGTGAAAATTTATTCGTTATCTTCTGAAATGTTTCTCGTTCCGCGGAGGTTCGAATATACGGCTCGTAAGCAGCCGAGGCGGACGTGTAAGCATTGTAGTTATCGTCCCGCAGCTTCTTGTAATCAGCCGTGCAATCCGGAGTTGTACACAGCAGCAGGTTCAAATCCGCGCGTCGTATCTGGTTCAGTGACCCGAGCATGTCCGCCAAATGAATCACAGCCGGAAACTTGCTGTCGCTCACTTCCACGCTCTTTGATGAGATCCCGAGAAAGGTGATTGAGGTGTAGACCCCAAGCACCACGCAGAGTCCGCAAACCATGCCGAATGCGTACGCCAACTTCTTTGCGATGGGTAGATTGTTGAAGATTGCCATTTCCTGAACCCTTTCACTCGCGGTGATGTGCGGCTCTCGCATACATATGCCGGTGAACCGCGCGGCACCCTGCCCACTTCAATCGGGCTGAGCCGCATCGCGCTGATGATGCGCTCTATGCTTCTATCGGCTTGTTACACGGTGAACTTGAATGGCCTGTAATGTCTACGTGCCTGTAATTTCCATGTTCAATAACTTTCATATCATTAGGAATTTATAATTTTTTCGTCATCAGTATCGTCTCGCACTCAACGCCCGGCTTCAACCCGCGATGAAATCCATACTTCTCCCTCCCCGTCTGCACAAAGCCCAGATGATTGTAGATAGGCATCAGCTCCGGCCGCAGACTCAGAACTGATATCTCAACCTGCTTGCAACCCTGCTCACGCAAAAATCCTTCCGCCACATCCATCATCCGCCGCGCCAATCCTGAACCCTGACACTTCGGGTTAACCGCCAGAGTGCCCATGTAACCCACACCGGCTCTCAGCACCTCCGCATACACACAGGCCACAACCCGGCC
>CAIMNN010000478.1 GCA_903842845.1 uncultured Acidobacteriaceae bacterium
TCCTCGGCGAATGACGATGTGTTGAACGTGTCTCGGCTCTATGCCCGCAACTTTGTCCTTATCAAACCTGCCGATTACCAACAACTGCACGATTTTTATGTGAAGATGGCCGCGGCCGACCAACAGCAGATAGTTCTGACGCATGCAGCCGCTGCACCAAAGGGAAATTAAATGCTATCCAAAATAGATGCTCGTATATTCATACTGTTGGGAGCGCTGTGCGTTGTGGCCGCAGTGCCTGCCCATGCCAACATCTTCGGCAAAGACAAACAGCCGGTGCCGCAGTGGGGATTGGATGCTGCGAAGACCCCAACACCGGCCTACGCCAAGGACTCGCCAGCGGTGATACTTTATGACGAATACGTAGAGACTATCGACAACAACGGCCGCGCCGTGGAGCGTGAGCGCGAGGCGATACGCATCCTCAAACCACAGGGGCGCAACCACGCGCAGTGCAGTGTCAGTTATGACGTGGATGAAAAGTTAAATTATTTCCGCGTCTGGACCATCAGCGCTGACGACAAGCAGTTCCAGGCGCAGGAGACCGACTTTACCGAGGTCGGCGATTCGACCTACACGATATTGCTCTCCACTGAAAAGACACGCATCGTAAAACCGCCTGCTGCGGATGTAGGCGCTACAGTTATTTGCGAGTCAGAAGTGTTGCAGCAACCCTGGAGTCACGAGATCAACTGGCGCGTGCAAGGCACTGCGCCATTTGTATTTCAGGCGATGGAGCTTGACCTGCCGCCGGGCAAAAGCTATTCAGCTTCATGGCATCGTTTCCCTGAAGTGAAACCGACCGAGGTTTCACCGAACCACTTCCGCTGGGAGTTGCGCGATGTCCACGCGTTGGAACTGAGGGATGTTCCCAGTCACCCCGCGTATTCGGCTATCGCCGGGCGAGTTTCTTTTCATTGGGATGATCTCTCTTCCAACGGCAACAAGGATGAACAGTGGCGCTCCATTGGTTTGTGGATGACAAATCTGCAAGCGCACCGCCCCGACCCATCGCCGGAGATAACGGCACAGACCGAACAACTCATCGCTGGCGCACCGGATTTCTACACCAAGCTCCAGCGCATCACCGAGTACATACAGAAGAATGTCCGCTATTTCATCGTAGTGCGTGGAATCGGCGGCTACCAGGCGCATCCGGCTGGCGATATTTTCCGGAATAAATACGGCGACTGCAAGGACAAGACAACCATTCTGATCTCGATGCTGCAAGTTGCGGGCATACGTGCCAACTACCTTGCGGTCGATGATCGCCGCGGCGTTGTGGACCCTGATACGCCGTCACTCTACGGCAATCACATGATCACCGCGATCGAAATACCGGCTGATGTGAAGGACACGCGGTTGCAGGCCATTGCGACGGCAAAGAACGGAAAGCGCTATTTGATCTTTGACCCGACCAACGAGCGTACAGCTGTCGGCAATCTGCCGAGTTACGAGCAGGGGAGTTACGGAATTCTTGGCGCGGGCGATGAGAGCCAACTGCTGGCGCTGCCGATATTGAATCCCGATGCAAACACGAACATCAGCAAGGGGACGTTCACGCTTGCTGTTGACGGCACGCTGGTGGGCGATGTGAATTCATCGCATGACGGGCCCGACGGCGCGTTCTTCAGAGAGATGATCAAGTACACCAACGACAAGGAACGGCACGAATACTGGGAGAAGCAACTGGCGGAAGATGTGCCGGGCGTGGTGCTGGACAAATTCGATTTCGTGCAACCATCAGCGCTGAGCAAGCCGCTCGAACTGCATTACAAGATAACCGCAAAATTGTACGCGCACCAGACTGGTCCGTTGTTGCTGGTGCGGCCGCGCGTTGTGGGTTCGCATGTTGTTTATTTTGACGACAAACCGCGGACGGTGCCGATCGACCTGACTGCGACCGGACATTGGCATGAGAGCTTTGACATCACTTTGCCGCAGGGCTATGTGGTGGACGAGACGCCGGATCCGGTGGATGTGGATACGGATTTTGTGAGCTACCACTCGAAGATAAGCGCGCAGGGTGACAAGCTGCATTACGAGCGCGACTACCGGGTGAAGCAGGTTGAGCTGCCCGCGAACAAAGCGCAGGAGTTCCGCAGAGTTGAAAGCGCAATACTGCGCGATGAGAAAGGGACGGCCGTGCTCAAGAA
>CAIMNN010000479.1 GCA_903842845.1 uncultured Acidobacteriaceae bacterium
GTTGCGATTTCCAAACGGCTGCGGCTGCCCGGCTTGTATCGGAAAGCGCCCCTGAGGTTGTTGATTCTGATTTGCCGCCGGGGCCGTAGGCATCGGCCGAGGCGAGATCACAGGACGAACCTCAGCCGGTGCAACAGCAACTTCCTTCTTCTGGTTCTTCGCTATCGACTTCATCTCGTCTTCGGTAGGCAGTATGTACTGCGCTCGAAGGTCGAAGTTGGCCTTGGTGGAAGCCGTCACCGGCAACGCGCGGTCGGTCGGGTTGCTGCCCGTCTCCTGGCTCTCGCCAACAATGCGCGCTTCCTGAAAACGTTTGGAGTGCTCCAGGTTCTTCACCAGGTCTATGCTTCTGTCGCGCGGACCCAGCACGCGCAGCTGCACCGTAATGTCGCTGGTCTTCGGGTCGCGGTTCGGTTCAAGCGTTGTCACCTGCACGCCGCCGGGCAGAACCTTCTCCAGGTCCTCCAACGCCAGCGTCCAACTGAAGTTTTTCTCCGCAAACAAAGTGTTCAGCGCCCGCGACTGGTCCAGTACCAGCTTGTTATCGGGCTCTGCCATCATCGTTTCGTATCCCTTGTGTTCGGCTGAGAGCTTGGCTATCTGCGCATCGATGGTGCGTTCCTTGGCGCGGGCCTTCTCCGCCGCCTCATGGAAGAAGTGCAAGCCTATGCCGAGTCCAAGGATCAGCACCAGTAAGACGCCGATGAGTATGCGCATCTGGCGCAGTGCCGGCCCAAGGTCGGCAAATGGCTTTGAGGCAAGATTGATGGTTATCCGCATCTTAGTTCACCCCCGCCAAAACGCCCTGAACCGCCGCCACTGAGACTGACCCCATCGCCGTTGCCGCGCCGCGCTCTGGCGCAGGCGCAATATCGGCTAACTCCATCGAGGCAAGCAAGGTATCAGGCTCGCCGGCCCACTCAATAAACTTGGCCGTCCCGCCGTTGCCCGCATAGTGCAGCTTGGTCGGTGCCTTGCCCAAACGGTCTTCATAGTACGCCGCAGCCACTGCCAGGTCGCGTTGAACTTCATTCTGCCTGACCGTCGAGCCCGCCTCATCCTCAGGCAGTTCAACTGTGCGATACAGCAACAGGTCCTGCCCGTTGGCGACGATGGTCGTCAGTGAAAGCGGTCCCAAATTCGCAACCAGCGCCGAGCTGTCATGCTCAATGCCCGAGAGCACCGCAAGCCCCGCAGGCACAACCGCGCCCGGCTCGTAACCTGCGCTGCGCACCGCCGCTTCATACTCGGCCAGAATCTCGCCGGGAATCACCGCAACCAGCAGCTTCAATCCAGTCCGCGATTCCTCAAGCACCTGGTACGAAAGGCGAGCCTTCTCCACATCAAAAGGAACCATCTTCCGCAGTCGGAAGCGCAGCACCGCTAACGCCTCAGCAGGTTTCGCCGGTAGCGAATCAAAATCCAGCATGAAGACGCGCGCCGAAAGGTCCGGCACCACCAGCGTCACCGAGCGTTTGGCCGGTTGAACCGCATCGAGTACCGCCCGTATCGCGTGCGACACCTTCTCCGGCTCCAGCAGGTTCTGCTCCGCCAGCCCCGGCTTCAATGCGCCCTTCGGCAACGGCTGAAACGCATAGGTCGGCGTGCCGCCCGCGTTCAGTGCCGCGCCGATGACGCCATCGCTTGTTACTTCCACAGCCGCTGGCGGTCGGGCTATCTGCTGCCCTCCGCTGCCGCCGCTTGTCAGTTTTTCCAGTATGGAGGCCACTATCGCTCCGTCTCAATGAATGTGACTTTGTTGATCTCTTTGAGCGTGGTCAAACCGCGACGCACGCGCTCCAGTGCCGACTCGCGCAAGAAGGTCATTCCCTCCCGGCGTGCCAGCTTGCGCACTTCAGACGTTGGCTTCTTTTCCAAGATCAATTCTCGTATCGGGTCTGTCAGGTCTAACAATTCATGGATCGCCGTTCTTCCCCGATACCCTGTGCCGCCGCACTCCATGCAGCCCGCGCCTTCCTTGAACTCAAAGCTCTTCCAGTCCTTCGGGTCGAGGCCGCTGATATGCAACATCTCGTCGTCCACCTTCACCGTCTTGGTGCAGTACTCGCAGATCGTTCGCACCAGCCTCTGCGCCAGAATGCAGTTCAACGACGAAACAAAGTTGTACGGCTCCACGCCCATGTTCAAAA
>CAIMNN010000480.1 GCA_903842845.1 uncultured Acidobacteriaceae bacterium
ACTTTGCCACCAGCTGACCAGCGACGCATCGAAGAGATGAACCGCGAGGAGCGCGAGCTCTACGCGACGCTGAACCCTGCGCGCATTCCCGAACACATTGCCATCATCATGGACGGCAACGGCCGCTGGGCGGGCAAGCGTGCGCTTGAACGCTTTATGGGACACCAGCAAGGCGCGAAGAGCGTGCGCTCAGTGACTGAGACGGCAGCGCGTATTGGATTGAAGTGGCTGACGCTGTATGCGTTTTCGCTTGAGAACAGTTTGCGGCGCCCCAAGGCCGAGATTAATTTTTTGATGCGGCTGTTGAAGACGTATCTCGAAACGAACACCGAACTGCTGATGGAGAATAATGTGCGGTTGCAGTTTATCGGCCGCACACGCGAACTGCCCACGGAGATCCAGGACAAAATGCGCTGGGCGTCAGACATGACCGGGCGCAACACGGGCACGACGTTGACACTGGCGCTGAACTATGGCTCGCGACCGGAGATTGTGGACGCGCTGAAGGCGATTGCGCAAAAAGTGAAAGAGGGCAAGCTGGACCCGGCACAGTTGACCGAAGAGGATGTGCACGACCATCTGTACACGGCGCAGATGCCCGACCCGGATCTGTTGATTCGTTCGTCGGGCGAGATGCGGGTTTCAAATTTTCTGCTTTGGCAGATTGCGTATACAGAGCTTTATATAACGGATTTGTTGTGGCCTGACTTCAAGGGCATCAATCTGCTGGAGGCGATTGCGGATTTCCAAAAGCGCGAGCGTCGTTACGGCGGCCTGGGCGAAGGCGACCGGAAGACAGATGAGACGATTGAGCCAGTGAATGTGGCCAGCATTTAATTCTTCTATCTATTTTTGTAGATGCCGGTGAATCGCCTCTTTTAATTCTTCCATTCCTATTGCTTCAACAAATTCAGCGCCGCAGTTTTCTTGCAGGCCGCTTTCGCGCGTGGTGATGACGGGCACTCCGGCGGCGAGTGCGCGAAGAAGCGCGCGGGGCTGCGATTCGACGATTGTTGGAAGAACGACGAGGTCGATGTCGGCGAGGTTTGGTTCATGCACGGACTCAATCGGCAAGTCGGCCCAGAAACCAACGCCTTCGAGTTCACGGCCGCCGAGGATGAGCTTGAACTCGAAGTCGCGACGGAGTTCAGTGAGTGCGGCGCGGAGTTCGAAGGCTCCCTTGCGGCCGAGCGTTGAAGCCGGAAAGAGGATGCGCACTGGGCGATTGTTGGGCCCGCGATGTGCAGTGCGTGTGTTGGCCGGCGTTGCCCACGGAAGCAGGCGAGCTTTGCCAGGGAAGAGGCGAGCGATGGCGGCGTGCGGAGTGATGATCTCTGCGGCTTCGTCGAGGGCGCGGGTTTCGGCTTCGCGCAGCCAGGGCTCAGCGCGGAAGTCGCGCAGAGTATGACTCTCACGATGCGCGGCGGCGGCGCGGTCGAGCGTGGCTTCGAGCGCGGCGATGGGCATCTGATGCATGAGCACGCGGACGCGGCGGCCACCGAGCACGCCCATTTTCCATAAAAATGGCAAAAGGTTTTGCGCGACGACAAGCTCGTCCATCTCTGGCTTCAGATTGCGGGCGTAGGCTCGGGCAAGTTTCTCAGCGCCGCTGAGCAACGCTTTTTGCCGCTCAGCACCCTGCGCGGCTAGGCGGCGCGAACGCCATGCGCGGATGAACGTCTGCAAAGTTGCGGTGTGAATGCGCGCGAAGCCATGCAGAGGCCAAATATAATTCGGCCGGTTCCATTTGCTGCCATCGAGTGGAATAAATAGGCAGTCATTGGGACCGTGATTTGTTCTCACCCACTCAAAGTACTCGGGCCATGCGCCGTCAAGGAGAAAGGCACGCGAGCGGCGGCTCCAGAGCTCGACCAGCGCGGGATCGCAGAGATGACACGCGAGCTTGCCGCAACTGTCGCACGCGTGGTCGCTGCCGATTGGTGCGATGCGCAGCGGTTCGGGTTCGGTGGTTGTAGATGCGGCGGCCCCGGATGAGTCGGCGAAGAGTTGGACAACAAGTTCAGTAGGCGTGAGCTTGACGCTGAGGCGGATGCGTTGGTGGTGCCTGAAGCGGAGGTCGATGTAATTCCAAGCGACGGTGGCGTCTCGGCCCGCGGCGGTGGCCGAACCAGGGACGATGCGTGAGTGTGTGTGGCGCTCGAGTATCTCACCGCCTGAGTCGAGCGCGGCCTGATAGAGCGCGTTTGAAAGCTGACAGAGGCCGCCGCCGACAGCCGGGATGAGGCAGCCTTCAAGCAGCATTCTGCCGCGAACGAAACCACGCGAGCTGGTTGCGCGGCCGACTTGCTGCCAGAACGAAAAGATTGCTTCGGGCTCAAGTACAACGCCATCAATGCGCGCAGCGGCACGGCGGAGGTTTTCAACTTTGCCGAGTTGATACCACTGCTCGGTCGGGGTCGGATCGGTCCAGAGCACTGAACGGGATGCGGCCAGCTCTTGCCAGCGGCCATCATCGGCGACGATGTCGAGACGCTGCGCATGCCGGCGGATTCCCTGCTGAAGGTTTCGCAAGCCGCGTATTCTTTGCAGCAGAAATGCCTTGGTATGGAAGACCGCCATCTCGTACCGCGTCGGTATCCGTTCCATTGCGTCCTCTAACCTTAGCTTTCTATGACTTGTGCGCCGAAAAGCTGCACCGAAGGGCAGATTATCATGCCCGCTTGCCGGATGAACTTTGACGCCCCGGCAAGTGTAAACCGTCAGCCGAGAGGTAAGTTTCGCTTCATCCGTCCTGTATCCTTATAGGAGTCTTATGAAAAGAATCATTACTGCATTGATTTTGATTCCGTTCGCGCTCGCGCTGGTCTTTAAGGCGCCGGTGTGGCTCTTCACCCTGATAGTGGGTGTGCTTGCGCTGCTGTGCGCATGGGAGTTTTTGGGCCTTGCATCCGAGCGCGAGACGGCACGGCCGCCGCGCGTGGCAACGCTTTTGGCACTGGTCGTGCTGTTTGCCGGAAGCTACTACCGCCCCGACCAGACATTCAATCTCTTCGGCGCGCTCAGCATCCTGCTGCTTGTCTATTGCATGTTCATGTCGCCGCTCCAGCGCGTACTGGCGGACTCTTCCGCGGCTATTGTCTGCCTCATCTACACCGGGCTTACGCTGACCACTTTGCCGACACTGCGCGCGCAGAGCAATGGAATCTCGCTCATCGTCTTTCTGCTGTTTGTTGTGTGGGCCGGTGACATCACCGCGCTTTACGTTGGCAAGACGTGGGGACGTCACAAGTTGTCGCCTAGGCTGAGCCCGAACAAGACCTGGGAAGGAACGCTCGGCTCGGTCTTTGGTTCGGTCGCGGTTGCGGGATTGCTGATACTTTTCTCGAACATGCTCATCACCAACCTGGTGCTCGACAGCTTCTTCGAAAAACTTTCCGTACACATCTTCTACAGCGGCGAGCCGTGGCACTGGATGGTGATAGCACTCATCGTCAACATCGCCGCGCAGCTCGGCGACCTTCTGGAGTCGGCATTCAAACGCGGCGCGGGCGTCAAGGATTCCGGCACGCTGCTGCCCGGCCACGGCGGAATGCTGGACCGCATTGACGCGCAGCTGCTGGCCGCGCCGGTACTTTGGTACATGCAGGTTCTGCAACAGTTCTTCAATTGACCATGATGAAAAGACTCGCAATTCTCGGCTCGACCGGCTCGATAGGGCAAAGCACGCTCTCGATCGTGGAGCAGTTCCCTGAGCGCTACTCGGTGGCGACGCTCGCTGCGGGGCGCAATGTGGATGAAGCGTTTGCACAGGCGGCAAAATGGCGGCCGAAGTTGATAAGCCTGGCGACAGAAGAGCTCGCTGGCGAGTTGACCGCGCGGTTGAAGGCTGCGGGCGTCAGCGGCGTTGAGGTTGCGCATGGCACTGCCGGAACCGTCGCCTGCGCCACGTACAAGGATGCGGATTTTGTCGTATCGGCGATAGTCGGAGTGGTGGGGCTTGAAGCGACGCACGCGGCGATATTGGCCGGCCGCCCCGTAGGACTTGCGAACAAAGAGTGCATGGTTGCAGCGGGCGAGATTCTCACCCGCGCGGCACGCGAGCGCAACGTTCCCATTCTGCCCATCGACAGCGAACACAACGCAGTGCACCAGTGCATGCGCGTCGGTGCGCATAGTGAAGTCAAGTTCATCTGGCTGACGGCTTCCGGTGGGCCCTTCCGCAAACTGCCGCGTGAAGAGTTCGAACACATCACACCGGAGCAGGCGCTCAAGCACCCGACGTGGGTGATGGGACGCAGAATTACGATCGACTCGGCGACCATGCTCAACAAAGGGCTTGAGGTAATTGAGGCGTGTCGGTTGTTTGATGTACCTGCGTCGCAGGTGCGGGTAACGGTGCATCCGCAGTCGACCGTGCACTCGCTGGTCGAGTATGTTGACGGTTCGATTTTGGCGCAGATATCGGTGACGGACATGCGTCTGCCGATCCTTTACGCGCTGGCGTATCCCGAGCGGCCGCAGTCGACGCTGACCTTCGACCTCACACAACTCAAACACCTCGACTTTGAAGAGCCGGACCTGGTCCGCTTCCCTTGTCTGCGTCTGAGCTACGAAGCGGCGGCAAAGGGCGGAGCGCACTGCATCGCGCTCAACGCAGCCGACGAAATCGCCGTCGAGGCCTTTCTCGACCGCCGTATCGGCTTCAACGGCATCCCGCGTACAATTGAAGAAGTGCTCTCGCGCACGCCGGAGTCGCATCCGGAGACGATCGCGGAGGTCCTGCGCGTGGATGAAGAGTCGCGCGCACGAGCACGGGAATTGACCCGCAGCTGAAAAAAGAAACAATGATGATGCCGCGCGCGTCCTAATAGACATCGCCGCAAGTTAAGGAAAAACCCGCCCAAGATGCCACACATTGTTGTCACAATCGTTTCGTTCATCGTCCTTCTGGCCATCATGGTCTTCGTGCACGAGCTTGGCCACTTCATCGTCGCCAAATATTTCAAGGTGCGCGTGGAGGCCTTCTCCATCGGCATGGGGCCACGGCTCTTCGGCTACAAATACGGTGAGACCGATTACCGCATCTGCGCCTTCCCGCTCGGCGGCTACGTGATGATGACGGGCGAAAATATGCCCGGCGAAAATCTCGGCGCTGAAGGCGATAAAGAAAAAGCCAAGGAAGAAGCGCCCGTTGATACAACGCCCGACCCCGGCGCGTTGACCTCAAAGCCGCGCTGGCAACGCATGTTGATCGGTGTCGCCGGGCCGTTTGCGAATTTTGTTTTTGCGTTTGTAGTGATGGTCTGCTTCTACTGGCAGATCAATGAGGTTCAGCCGTTCTTCTATCAGCCAGTCACGCTCGACCTTGTCAGCCCGAACACGGAAGCGGCTAAGGCAGGCTTGCAAAGCGGCGACAAGATTCTGGCGGTAAGTTCGACCGAGAATCCAAGCTACGAGCAATTCATAACACTGATAAGCCCAGAGGTTGGCCACAACATTCCACTGACTATTCAGCGCGGCACACAGACAGTGAATGTGAATCTCGCGCTGCCGTTCAACCCCAACCATCCGGAAGATTTTTCGCCGATGAAACTCGGCATCATTCCGATGGAGCAGAGCGGGCCGCTTGCGGTGAAAGAAGTGATGGGCGGTCAACCGGCAAGCAACGCCGGTGTGCAGGCGGGCGACAAGCTACTCCAGGTTGACGGATACTCCATCCATTCGGTTGAAGCGCTACTGACGTATTTGCAGGCGCAGGCGGGCAAGCCCATCAAGCTGACCGTCGAGCGCAACGGCAAGACAATGGAGCTGACGGCGCATCCTGAAAAATTGGGAACGGAAGAGACTGGTGGCGCGTGGCGATTGGGTTTCAAGCCGGTACCGGTTGACGTTGTGAGCAAGCCACTGAGCCTCGGCGATTCGCTCAAGCACGCGGTCGCGTTCTGCGAGAACAACAGCACTGTGATCGTGAAGGTGCTGGGCAAGGTGCTGACGCATCAGATATCGGCGAAGACGCTCTCCGGCCCCATCGGCATGGCGCAGATGGCGGGCGACGTTGCGGAGACGCCGGGCATCGGCCCGAAGTTTTATCTGGGCGCGGAGATAAGCCTGAACCTCGGCATCTTGAATCTGCTGCCGATACCTATCCTCGATGGTGGAATGATCTTCATCCTCATCATCGAAAGCATCCGCCGCAGGGACCTCTCGATGAATTTGAAGGAGCGCATCTATCAGGTTGCGTTTGTCTTCCTGATGGTGTTGATGGCGTTCATCATCTTTAACGACATCAGCAAGTTCTCAATCTTCCACCACTAAAGCGGAGTTAGCGCGGTTAGCGAAGTTGGGGGAGTAAGCCAGATGCCAGTCAGAGGGTATGAAACATGTCAGTGACCGCGACAATCCGCGTGCGCTACGCCGAAACCGACCAGATGAACGTGGTTTACTACGCGAATTACCTGGTGTGGTTTGAGATTGGCCGCGTGGAGTTTTTGCGCAAGCTGGGGTTTGCCTACAGCCAACTGGAGCAGGAGCACAGGCTGATTCTTCCGGTGGTTGAGGCGAGCTGCCGCTACCGTCACCCGGCGCGCTATGACGACGAGATATTGATAGAGACGCGGCCTGTTCTTTTGCGCGGCGCGGTGTTGAAGTTTGCCTACCGGATATTGCGCAAGGAGCAGGACGGCGTGGAGCCGAAGCTGCTGGCCGAGGGCGAGACGGTGCACGTGGTGTGCAATGAAAAGCTGGAGAAGTGCCCGCTGCCGCCGGATTATGAGGCGGCTGTAAGAGCGGCGATAAAAGAATAATCCATATTATTCAGAGCCGTAAGCAGTTGCCCCACCAAAGGTCGTGCAGAAAATTATCCATATTCATTGCATAATGAACCTGGAATGAAATGAACCCCTCCTCGAAATTTCAAGAAAAGGGGTTCAAAAAAAACATTCACATGTGAAACTGTGAAACGCCCTGCATCCACTTAATAAAATTCGGCTTGCACTCAAAAAACCCCATCGCATCACAGTCGCTGTGATACTGTGAAACCGCCGCAAGCCATTCCAGCTCAACAACTTCCAAAAACTCAATCTAAGCCTGAATTACGACTGTGAAACTGTGTAACTGTGCTGAGAGATTACGTCCAAGGGTACGCACCCAACTCGATGCAATGTTTTGCAGCGCGGCGGGTTGCGGCGATAGAGTCAATGCCGGGCGCTTTCACCACGCGGCGCAAGATCGCCAGCTGAGTGCGCAACATGTCGCCCTCGGCGCTTGCCGTCAGCACTCGCCGCGCGGCCAGCTCGACCTGTTCGTGGGCTTCGACAGCAAGCACGGAGCAGAAGTCGGCGGCGACTGCGGCCTTGTTGCTCTTTGCGGCGGCGAGCTTTTCCGCGCGAAGGAGCGCGGACTCAAGCACAAAGACGCTGGTGATGGAGTCTGCGAGGTCGGCCATGATCTCCTGCTGCTCTTCGAGCGCGAGCATGTGCTTTTGCGTGGCGACGCCGGCGGCGAAGAGCGCGGCCTTCTTGATTGCGGCTAGGGTTTCGCGCTGGGCTGCGAGCGGCCCTTCGTGCTCGGAGCTTTCGCCTAAACCGGGCTGCATCACCTCGTCCATCAGCTTTTTGATCGCAGGCATCAGCGGCAGTTGGCCCTTCATGGCGCGCTTCATCAGCCAGCCGGTAATGATGAGGCGATTGATCTCATTCGTCCCCTCAAAAATTCTGTTGATGCGCGCGTCACGGTAAGTGCGCTCGGCGGGGTAATCCTCAACGAAGCCGTAGCCGCCCATGATGCTTATCTGCTCATCAGCGATGTAGGTGAGCATCTCAGAGCATTGCACCTTGATGATGGAAGCTTCGACGGCGTACTCCTCGATGCGCTTTTGCACCTCGCGCGGGTCGTGTGCCTGCTCGGCAGGAATCTGCGCGAGTGCGGCGTCCAACATTCCGGCGGTGCGATAGGCCATGGACTCTGACGCGAAGAGGCGTGCTGCGCCG
>CAIMNN010000481.1 GCA_903842845.1 uncultured Acidobacteriaceae bacterium
AATTGGGATCAAAAAGTGATGCAATCAAGAAATTGCGAGATTATTGTGCATCTAAGGAGGATATATAGATGTATTAACGATTTTGATGAATGAAAAAATTGATAAAGATGATGAATTAGATATTGACTCAGATGAAATTGAGAATGATGCCATCACGAAAAATGGATATGTCTATTTACTAAAAGGTAAAGAAGGATACAAAGTAGGCATGACCACTTCTCCATATGAACGTTTTTCAACAATCATCAAATCTTTACCCCATGGAGGAGAACCAATTCATCATTTTGCGACTGATGATCCACGTGGAATTGAAAAGTATTGGCAGGAAATTAGGTGGAAGGATAAACGTATTTCGAGAAAAAACGCAAATGATGGCGAATGGTTTAATTTAAATGCATCAGACGTTGCAGATTTCAAACGACGAAAGAAATACATGTGATGAGCTCACTTCAAGACCAACTCGACCAGATAACCGCAAGCACCCGCGAGCTTGTGCCGGAAGAGCGCCTGGCCGTCGGTGAGCGCGCCGTGCAGGAGCTCTTGAACGCAGGCCTCGTCGAAAAGATTCTCCCTGTTGGCGCAACCGCACCTGAGTTCTCACTGCGCGATTCCGCCGGTCGCATCGTCCGCTCTCAAGACATGCTCTCGCTCGGTCCCCTCGTTCTGAAATTTTTCCGTGGCCGCTGGTGCCCTTACTGCACCACAGAGCTCGAAGCCTGGCGCGACCTATACGGCCAAATCCGTGAGCGCGGCGCGCTCCTCGTCGGCATCAGTCCGCAGGCCGAGCGCCAAAGCGACTTCCTCTGCATCCAGCACGGCATCCCGTTCCCGGTGCTGCGCGACCCAGCGTGCGAACTTGCCGAGCAATTCGGACTTGCTTACACGGTACCCGAATATCACCGCGAATATTATCTGTCGATGCTCGTAAACATTCCGTTCATTGACGGCGAGCCGAGCTGGAAGTTGCCGTTGCCCGCGACCTACGTCATCGGCCGCGACAGAAAAGTTCTCTTCGCCGAAGCGCACGCAGACTTCCGCGTCCGCCCCGAGCCCGACGAAGCGCTCCACGCACTCTGGGCCGCGATGCCGCGTTGAGCACATCTACTAATTATTTGTCGCCGTGCTCGCAGCCACTGGCGCCTCCGGCTTCTTCACCGCATCCTTATAGAGCAACTGAATCACACCCAACTGGTATCCGCTGTACTCGGGATACTTGAGCATCTTCGCGTCCGCTGTCTTCTTTGCCATCACAAGCCGCCATGCCTCGGGTGCCTGGGTCACGTCATAACCGGCGTCATGCATCAGCGAGAGCGCCATCCGTCCGCGCTCTTCGTTCAGTGATGCCGGGCTTTTGCCCGTCGCCAGCGTCTCCACCAGCATCGGGAACAGCTCCACGCCCGGCACATACACGCCCGCCGTGTCGCCGCTGAACTCGCTCGCCGTCAGGATGCGGCTTTCCGGTATCAGCCGTTCGGCCTGTCGCTGCATCTCAAACGCGACCCCATTTGCCAGCACCGCCGCAAGCTGGTCATCGCTCGGCAAGCGCTCAGCCAACTGGCGCGGCACAAAGATAAGCCCATCCATCGTGCAGATTTCGCCTCGGACCTTAGGCTCGTCGATCGCATAAAAACGATACTTGATCTTGAAAGGGCTCTCCAGCGGCAGCGCCTTCTGGTATGCAGGCACCAGGCTCTGTCCAATACGGATGATGCGCGCCTGCAACGCTTCATCTGCCGGAACCTTGTATCGCCTCGGCCCAATCTTCAGCTCACCATCTTTTTTTATCGCCACCGACTCCACCTGCGTATCGCTCGCGGCTTCCTTGATGACGATGTGCTCACGCTTCTCGTGCTTCTTTTGCTTCGGCGGTTTAGCCGGCTTCAGCACTGGACCATCCAGGCTCAACTGCACGCGGTTCATCTCCAGGCCCGGGCGCGGTTTAAAGCTCGCAGTACGCGCCGGAAGAAATTTCAATGACTGCGCCACCAACACTCCATTCGCGTCCAAGCTTCCGCGGTAGTTCACCCAATCATTGGCGGTGCTGCCGGCAAGTGCCTTTTCATTCCCCGCAAACTCAACGCGCGTTGCCTGTGTCTCGCGTATCACATACCCATCGGCGTGAATGAGCCTGTTATCACCCAGCGCTTCCACTTTTTCAATCACGCCCTGTCCGCTCAGTTGCGGGTTGTAATCGCCATGGAACTCGATCTCGAAGGCCTCGAGTGTGTGGCCCTCACGGTGTTTGCCGACCTCAACGGTGAGGTAGTGCCCAATCTGAATCAACTCCATCGCAGGCTTCAGGGACTTTTCCAACTTGCCCGCGCCCTCGGCAAATGCATACCAGGTGTTGTAAGTGATCAGCATGTGCTGACCGTTCAGGTCAAAGCTCTTCGGCAGGTCCACCGCAGTCACGTAGCCGGAGAAGCGCGGGCGCTCCTGCGCGCGCATCGCTGCAACGAACAAGGCAATGGTCAGGAATATGAAAATCGGGCGTACAAACTGATAGCGGGAGAACAAATATTACCTCCAGCGCAATGCGCACATGGGGAAACTGGGTAATGCTTTGACGCATGGAAAAGGGAAAAAGAACCCGGCGCGACAGGGAAATTATTTGCTTATTGGCAAGAGCATCTTGTTGACCTTTTCGGTGATCACGTCGTGCACCAGGAATACCTTGCTGCGTGAAAGCTCCCCGGTCAGTAATGTAATTTTGTTTTTCGTTACGCTGAGCGTCTCGGCGAGGAAGGCTATCAGAGCCTCGTTTGCGCGACCTTCAACCGGCGGTGCCTGCACAGCAATTTTTAATTCATTACCATGAACGCCGACAACCTTCGTCCGCTTAGCGCCCGGCTGCGCGCGAACGGCGATGGTCACTCCGTCTTTGTGTTCGCGGATCACGATTTGAGCTCCAGTTCCGTTCTCTGCGCAAGTTATTCCGCGCTTGATGCGTTTATTTCTCTGAGCCTGTATCTTCGGGGAATTGCTTCAGCTGCTCTGCCGTCGGTGGCCGCTTGCCAAACAATGCAGTTCCGATGCGGATGCGTGTTGCTCCCTCTGCGATAGCCAACTTAAAGTCGCCACTCATTCCCATGGAGAGAACTTCCCATCCGAGCTTTGTATGCCGCGCCGACCACTCATCGCGCAACTTTCTTAATGATTGGAAGCACGCCCGCGTCTCTGCCTCGGGAACGTCGAATGGCGCAATGGTCATCAACCCCTCAGGCTTCAGGTTTGTGAACTCCGGCAATCGCTCAAGCAACTGGCGCGCGTCGTTCGATTCCGGGTCCAGCCCAGCCTTTGTCTCCTCGCTACTTAGTTTGACTTCGATCAACACCGGCAGCCGCTTACCCAACTTCGCCGCCGCATCATTTAGTCGTTCGGCCAGCCGCAGCGAATCCACCGAGTCCACGCCATCAAATATCTCCACCGCCCGCGCTGACTTGTTCGATTGCAAGTGGCCAATCAGATGAACTCGCGGCCGCGTTGCCGACTCCGTAGTCAAATCAAGAAAAGCATCGCGCTTCCCCTGCCACTCCTGCACGCGGTTCTCGCCAAACAAACTCAAACCAAGTCGCGCCGCTTCGGCCAGCCGTTCAGCGGAGTAGGTCTTGCTCACCGCCATCAGCTCGATCTCTTCGCGTCTGCACCCCGCGCGTTTACAAGCGGCTGTTATAGCCGCTTCAATTTGATCCAGGTTACGCACAAGCTCGCTCATCGGCACACCTCGGCCTCAAGCTCCGCGCACTCAATCCGGACCATCTCTTCGCCCAGCACCGCCCCAAATTGTCGCGCCGCATCTTCGGCCAGGCTCTCAAGCGTCGGCATCGGAGCGTCGATCTTTGCACGTTTCATTTCCAACTCAAGATTCGTGACTGGACGGTCCGTGATGCCACACGGATTGATGAGCTGGAAATCCTCCAGCCGAGTTGTCAGGTTGTAAGCGAATCCATGCGTCACAATCCCGCGTGAGACGTGAATGCCAATGGCGGCGATCTTGCGGCCAACGCTATATTGCTCAGCAAGACCGCACCATACACCGGTTAACCCGGCAATGCGCCCAGCATAGATTCCATGCAACGCCGTCAATTTGATCAGCGCTTCTTCCATGAAACGAACAAAATCAACCGGCCCCATGCGAACGCCCGAATGGTTGAGTGAGCGCAGATCAAATATTGGGTAGCCGACGAGCTGGCCGGGGCCGTGGTAGGTGACGTCGCCACCGCGCTTTATCTGGTGCACTTCAACGCCACGCACGGCGAGCATTTCATCCGATGCCAGAATGTTTTCGCGGGTGGCGTTGCGGCCGAGGGTGAGGACTGGCGGATGCTCCAAAAGCAGCAGAGTGTTGGCGATGCGGGCATCGGCGCGGAGCTCGGCAAGTCGCAACTGCAATGCCAAAGAGATC
>CAIMNN010000482.1 GCA_903842845.1 uncultured Acidobacteriaceae bacterium
ACTTTGCCAACAATGCCAACATGGGCAATTACCGCGAGGCGGTCAACGCCTATCTCGCCGGCACTGACACCACACCCACCATCACGCTGCACGAGCACTTAAGCACGCTCAAGTTCGGCTTCGGCATCAACAACGAGCAGGAGTTCACCGCCAACCTGCGCACCTTTGCCCGCTTCGGTTGGAACGAGGGTAAGCACGAATCCTTCGCCTACACCGAGGTCGACCAGACCTTCCTCGGCGGTTTTGATTACGCCGGAACGCGCTGGAAGCGTCCCGTCGACAAACTTGGCGTTGCCTTTGTTTCCAACGCCATCAAGAAGGACCACCAGAATTATTTGAAATTCGGCGGCCTCGGCTTCCTGCTCGGCGACGGCAACCTGAACTACAGCCGCGAAAATATTTTTGAAAGTTACTACACAATACACACCTGGCGCGGCGTCTATTATTCGCTCGACGTGCAACACATCAACAACCCCGGCTACAACCGCGACCGCGGCCCAGCCTGGGTCGGCTCAGTGCGCATGCACGTGGATTTCTAAAAATTATTTCTCCGCGCTCGGAGCCTGCTTCTCCGGCAGTGTGTAGATAATCTCGCCTGAGCGGGCGTAATGCAGCTTCTCGCGTGCCTCGCGCTCGATTGCGTCCTTGTTCGAGTTCAACTCGTCAATGTGCGACTTCACCTGCGCGTTCTCCTGCTTGAGCTGGTCGATTTCCTGCTGCAAACGGCGCTCTTCGGCGCGCTTCTGCTGCCACACCGTCAGTCCGTCTTTGCCGTTGACCACATGCCAACCCAAAAAGATGATGAGCAACATGACGACAATAGTTCCAATTGGCCGCCACGTACGAGTCGCACTGACCCCTGGCAACAAACCCGCCAGATAACCAAGCAGGCTCTTTTCCTGGGTCGCGGCACCCTCTTCGTTGGACTCAGCTGCATCAGAATCCTGCCGCGGCTCGTTCTCGCCGACCTCGACAGACGTGTACTGCTGAACCGCACGCACCGGCGCTTTCACCGCAGACTGCGCGTGAAGTTCAAGAATTCTTTCTTTGGGCTGATCGTATATGGACGTTGAACGTGAAGCCCGCATCACCGGCTCCGGCTGCGGCTCCGCAAACTCAAAAACTTGAGGCATAACGCAGCTCTGCTCATCCAGCACTTCGCTGGCAAAGGGCAGAGGTCCGACGGAATTCAATTTATGTTGCTCTGTGCTCAAACCAACTCACCACCCTTAAAATTGCCGGGCGGTGTGGGGCTTATCCCAGCACAAACGCCCGAGCATCCTTGCTCAGCGACTCCATATCCTGTTCACTGCGCGCCTCAGTGTAAGCACGCACAACCGGCTCGGTTCCTGAAAGCCGGTAGCAGACCCACGACCCGCCTTCGAGTATCAGCTTCAAACCATCGGTGCGGACAACGCTCACAACCTTGCGCCCGCTCAGTTCCGTTGGATCAACCTTCAATTTACTAGTGAACGCGGCCATCGTATCCGGGGTCAAGTGGAAGTTCTCTCGAACTGGATAGTAGGAACCAACCTTGTCAAACAGTGCACGCAGTTGTTCGCCCAATGTTTTCCCGCGCGTCGCAACCATCTCCGCAACCAGCAGTCCGGCAATGACGCCGTCCTTCTCCGGCACGTGTCCGCGAATAGTCAAACCGGCCGACTCCTCGCCGCCAATGGCAATCTTGTCCTCATTGATAAGTTCGCCAATGTATTTAAAGCCCACCGGCGTCTCGTACAGCGGAACCTTGTGGAACTCAGCCAGCGCATTGATCAGATTCGTGGTGGCAACGCTCTTGGCCACGCCATTCTTCCATCCGCGCGTCTCCACCAAATAATCGAATAACAGCGCGATGATGTAATTCGGCTGGATAAACGTCCCCTCGCCGTCAACGATCCCAAAGCGGTCAGCGTCGCCGTCGGTGGCAATCACCAGATTTGCGCCGATCTCCTTCATCTTGGCCTTCGCATCTCCAAGCAGATGGTCGTCCGGCTCAGGCGCATGTCCGCCGAAAAGCACATCGCGGTAATCGTGAACGGACTCAACAGCAACGCCCGCTTCCTTCAAAATATCCGTCGTGTATCCGCGCCCCGCGCCCCAGAACGGGTCATAGACGATCTTGATGCCGGACTTTGCAATCGCGCTCAGGTCGACCAACTCGGCAAGGCGCTTCAAAAACGCCGGCTTCACATCCGCCGTCTCATACTTTCCCGGCGATACAACCGGCGCAACGCCGCCCTTCGCCTGCAGTTGAGCAATCGCCGCCTCAACCTGTTTGGTCACATCAGGCAACGCTGGCGCACCATCATGCGTTGAAAACTTGATGCCGTTGTACTCCGGCGGATTGTGCGAGGCCGTGAAGTTAATCGCTCCGCTTGTCTTCAACGTTCGCACCGCGTAGGAAATCGCCGGCGTCGGCGCTGCGTCGGGAATCACGATCGGCGTAACTCCATACGAATTCAGCACCGCAGCCGCGGTATCCACAAAGCTCTCGCCCAAAAAGCGCGGGTCGCGGCCAACAAGCACGCGATGCGGAGCGGGCTGGCTCTTCACATACTGTGCAATCCCGGCCACTGCTAGCCGTATATTTGCCACGTTGAACTCATCAGCAACAATGGCCCTCCAGCCGGAGGTGCCAAACTTTATCTGTCCACTCATCGTCATGCTCCCTATCAAAAACATACTCCACGATTCAACCCACACGCCGCAAGTCAACTTCGCATGAATTCACGCCATCCAATTTACTCCAACGTCTTCCTGCGGCACGTACACTTGTCTTACATCTGGAGGCTTGAGGGATGCTTGAGAATTCAACCACCGCCCGCATCGTCTTGACGACAATCGAAAGTATTGTAGAGGCCCGCACGCTCGCCCGCACTCTGGTCGAGGAACAACTGGCCGCCTGCGTCAACATCATCCCGCAGACCCAATCCATCTATCGCTGGCAAAGCGTTATTGAGGATTCGACCGAGTCCCTGCTACTCATCAAAACAACTACAGAAAAGCTCGCCGCGCTCGAGGCCCGCCTGCTCTCTCTGCACAGTTACTCAACGCCTGAGTTCCTCACCCTCGCGGTGCCCGAAGGCAACAGCGACTATCTCGGCTGGCTCACAAGCTCACTGCATCAATAACCCTCTGCTAAAATTAGGTAGTTACATGATGTTGTGGCTCGTTATTCTTCTTTTGCTTTGTTTTCTCGCGCTCCTCTTCGCTGCGGGTGCGATGCTTCTGCACGTCATCCGGCAACGCAGACGAACAAAACAGGCCGCAGAAGATGCCTTAGCTAATGAAGCAGACGAGACCGGTGAAAGCAACTGAACCTTTCCCCTGGAGGCAATTAACTGATGAACACACCAAAGCCCATGACTACAGCCCTGCCAATATCCACCTCCGGCATCAAGAACATCTCCATCGTCATCGCTGCCAGTGTGCTCGTTGGCCTCTCCGCGCACATCATTCTGCCTTTGCCCTTCACGCCTGTGCCCATCAGCATGGCCCCCTTCGCCGTTCTCTTGATCGGCCTCGTCCTCACGCCGCGCATGGCCGCAACCGCGCTCCTTGCGTATCTCGCGGAAGGCGCAGCCGGACTTCCCTTCTTCGCGCCCAACGCTCCCGGCGGACTCGCCCATCTTGTTTGGCCCACCGCTGGATACCTCTTCGCATTCCCGTTGGCTGCTTACATCACCGCCAAGGTCTATCGCAGACTCAATCGCAGCTTCTTCGCCGCCATCCTTGCCACCACTGTTGGTTCTGTCGTTCTCTTCGCCATCGGCGCAACCTTGCTCGGCTTCGCGCTTCATCTCGGCGTGCAAACAACCATCGCCGCCGGAGTTCTACCCTTCCTTCTCGGCGACGCAATCAAGATTCTCGCCGCCGCCTCCGCTGCCACAGCATGGAAGCGCATCCGCAACTAAGCACACGCATCAATCGACCCGAAAGGTAATGTAGTGAACCAGACCAATCTCAATGCAGCAGCCGAGGAAGTTGTAGACATCTCCATCGCGCACAGCCCTGACTCCGACGACGCCTTCATGTTCTACGGACTCGCCACCAACAAAGTGCGCGTCCCCGGTTATCGCTTCACTCACACACTCACTGACATTGAGACGCTGAACCATCGCGCCATCAACGAAGCCTTCTACGACATCACCGCCGTCAGCTTCCATGCCTACCCCTACCTGCAAAACAGCTACACCCTCATGGGCTGCGGCGGAAGCGTCGGTGAGGGCTACGGCCCCATGGTCATCTCCACGCGCGAGCTCTCACCCTCCGACCTCGGCAGCATCAAGATCGCAATCCCCGGTACACTCACCACGGCTTTCCTCGCGCTCAAAATTTTTAATCCCGCACTTGAGACAGTCGTCGTACCCTTCGACCAGATCATCCCCGAGGTTCTCGCCGGCAAATATGACGCTGGCCTCATCATCCACGAGGGCCAGCTCACTTACGCCTCCGTTGGATTGAAGAAGGTCCTCGACCTCGCCGTCTGGTGGCAGGAGCAAACCGGTCTCATTCTTCCTCTCGGCGGCAACGCCATCCGCCGCTCCTTTTCGCCTGAGCGTCTGCATACGCTCACCGTGGCCCTCAAAGACAGCATCCAGCACGGCCTCGACAACCGCGACCAGGCCCTTGAGTACGCAATGCAGTTCGCGCGCGACCTCGATGCAGCTCTCGCCAGCCGCTTCGTCAGCATGTACGTCAACGAGCGCACCATCGACTACGGTGCCGACGGCCGCGCCGCCATCACTACACTCCTCCAGACCGGCTACGAAAAGGGCATCATCACCGTCAAGCCCAACGTCGACTTCGTTGATTAGTTAATTCCGCAATCCATGACGCGACCGGAAACCCCGGTCGCGTTTTTCATTTTTTCAAGACTGTCTCAAACTCATACA
>CAIMNN010000483.1 GCA_903842845.1 uncultured Acidobacteriaceae bacterium
ACGTGAGCGTTAGCGAGTCTTCCGCAAAAGGTCGGAGAGCGCGCAAATAACCATTGCTCTCTGTTAAGCGGCCTGCATTGCAGAAAATTTACCATCCACAGCCCATAATCACTGCATGAGCTACGCATGCCAATCTAAATTCTGCACACAATTTCACAGTCATTAATTCGTCATCACAGTTTCTGTGATTCTGTGCGCTTAACTGATATCTGACTCATTCCATAAGAAATAGATTCAATTGTCCTTCTCCGCAGCACCCCTCCCCGTAACGCTATTTTCGCCTCTTGCAGCTTCAATAAAAATCCCATAAACCTCAGAAAATAAAAGTTATAAATTATCAACCCATCGCGCAAAAACCTGTCCAAATTCGTCTTTTTTCCAGAGTAATTCGTCTTTGTTGGTCCTGAAAACGCGCATTTTCGTCGTCTGAACCGCTTCAAACTCCGCGCCTTTCACATCCTCGCGCTCGAGCCACAAAACCGGAACACGAACCTTGCGCGCCGCATCGGCAAGTTCATATCTGTCGCTTACCAGCCAATGCGCAGGAACCAGCTTCGCGCGCTTGTCGTTGAAGATAGCATCGGTTGCATTGTGTTGCGGTTCATCGACGACAACTCCTGCGAGTTCCTTGTGATTAGCAGCAAACTCCAGAGCAATATCAGCGCCCAAACCATTTCCCATAACAATTATTGATGAAGCCGCAACATGTCGCGTGTTGGTCAGATACTTCAGCGCAGCATCAACGTCTTCAAGCGCTTTCTTCTCGCTCGGCCTTTCAAAGCGGCTCTCGCCATAACCGCGCGGATCGTAGGCGAACACATTCACACCTGTTGAATGCATTGATTCGAGCGCATCGACTGTATCGCCGAGATTTCCCGTTGCTCCGTGAATATAGAGCACTGTCCATTTGCTTCTGTTTACAGGCGCATTGTTCTCCGCATCAATCAACCAACCGTGGAGTTGCGCAATGCCTGCGCTATCGGGCGAGAAGCTGACTGAATCGAATTGCAGTCCAACGCTTGCAGGTGTGCGCGTAACAGAGGACGTTGGGTGATAGAGCAGTTGCCAACTGCCTTGCCAGAAGACGAGGCAGAGCAACGCCCAAGTGAGCAGTGCGGCAACGGCTATCAGCAGCGCAAGTGCGCGCGCTATCCATTTGCCGGAGATGGTTTGATGATGACTCACGCCTCGAAGCTCCTCAGCACATTTTCCACTGCACGCAGAACGCGAGCGACATCTGCGTCGGTGGTTTGCCAACTGCAAACGCTGACGCGCATCACGCGCTCGCCTTTCCAGTAGCTCGGCTTGAAGAAGGCTTCGCCGCTGGCGAGAATGCGCTCGACAACTTCATCAGTGCGTCGCGCGTGGTCTTCCGCTGTTGCATCGGAACGCGGGTCAAGGAACTGTACAACGCCTTGATTCAGGCACGGTTTGTTCAGCGCACGCGCGCCTTTCATCTTGCCGATGCCTGTGACGATTGCATACGCGTGGCGGCAGCAGTTCTCGACAATCTCGGTGATGCCGCTGCGACCGAGTTGGCGGATTGCCGCGTAGGTAGCGAAGCCACGCGCGCGGCGGGAGAATTCGGGGTTCCAATCAATCTGGTCACGAGTCTCAGTATTCGTGCTCAGGTACGCAGCCTTCTGCGAGAAGGCGCGGCGATGTGCGTCGCGGTCGCGGACAAAAGCGAAGCCCGAATCATACGGCACGTTGAGCCACTTGTGGCCATCAGTTGCCCAAGAGTCTGCGAGTTCTATTCCCACAACTTGCACGCGAAGCTTCTCACTCACGCGCGCCCAAAGACCGAAGGCTCCATCAACGTGAACCCAAGCTCCAGCAGCTTTGGCAATCGGAATCAGCTCGGCGAAGTTGTCCGAGACGCCAGTGTGAATCTCGCCGGCCTGAAGGATGACGATGACCGGTTCACCGCGGTGACGCGCGAGCGCCTCACGCAGCGCATCGGCGCGAACCTGCTCGTTCTCGTCAACAGCGATGTATTCGATTGAGCCAGTGCCGAATCCAAGCAGCCGAATCGCCCGCAGCGCGGAGCTATGTAGATGCGCGGTGGCGAGAATGCGTATGGGCGGCGCGCCGGCGAGCCCGCACTTCTCAATATCCAAGCCGAGCTTTGTATATAGCCCGTTACGCGCAGCGGCCAAACAGGTGACGTGCGCCATCTGGCAGCCGGTGACGAATGCGAAGCTCGCGTCGCGCGGCAGGTCGAGTATATCCTTGAGCCATTCGCCGGCTACCTCTTCAGCAATTGCGGCAGCGGGCGCGACCTCATACATTCCGGCGTTCTGATCCCAGGTTGAGGTGAGCCAGTCGGCAGCAAGCGATGCGGGAACGGAGCCGCCGATGACCCAGCCGAAGAAGCGTCCGCCTGGATTGCCGTGGAGGCCGCCGCGCGTGTCGCGGACTAGCTCCGCGACAACTTGCTCTGCGGGGAGTGGCGCGTTGTTGAGCGGCTTTTGCATCTGCGCGCGGAGTTCGGATGCGGAGGCGGTTGCAGCGACGGAAGTGGTGTCGAGGGAGTCGAGGTGCTCGAGAGCGGCATCGAGGGCGAGGTGCAGCGGTTGAGCAAATGGGGAGTTGTTCTGCGGCATATATAGAGATTAGCAATTGGGGCGCAGAGATGAGTGGCGTAAGAATGCCCGAAGACTCTTTGAGCCTTCGGGCGTGTGAGCTCGTGAGCAGTTCTACTTGCTTAATTTGTCCAGCGCGAGGTTGAGCGCGAGGACGTTGACGCGGGGTTCGCCGAGGAGCTTGAACTGGCGACCTGTGGTGTTGTCGGCTATGAGCTTCTTCACCACGTCGATGCTGAGGCCGCGTGCCTTGGCGACACGCTCGGCCTGGAAGTCGGCGGAGTCCGGTGTGATGTCGGGATCGAGACCAGAGCCGGAGGTTGTGACGAGGTCGATGGGAACAGGCTTGCCGCCGCTGTCTTTGGCGAGCTTGTCGATGTCGCCCTGGATGCGGTCGACAAGAGCTTTGTTGGAGGGCGCGAGGTTTGAGCCGCCGGAGTTGGTGGCGTCATACCCGTTGCCAGCGGCAGAGGGGCGGGGGTGGAAGTACTTGTCGCTGGTGAAGCTCTGCGCCAACAATTCGGAGCCGATGACATGGCCGTCCTTGAGGAGCAAGCTGCCGTTGGCCTGATGCGGGAAGAGCAGCCCTGCGAGTCCGGTGATGAAGAGCGGGTAGCCGATGCCAAGGATAAGCGCTGTTACCAGCGTGAAGCGAATTGAGGTCAACCAAATGGAACGCACGTTGAATCTCCTATGCGAGGTGCAGAGCAACAAGGATCAGATCGATGGCCTTGATGCCGATGAAGGGGACGATGATGCCGCCGAGGCCGTAGACGAGCAGATTGCGCTGCAAGAGCGCTTCGGCCGACTTGGGCACGTACTTGACGCCCTTGAGCGCGAGCGGGATGAGCGCAATGATGATGAGCGCGTTGAAGATGACGGCCGAGAGGATGGCCGACTCCGGAGAATGCAGGAACATGATGTTCAATGCCTTCAGCGCGGGAAAGGAGATCATAAACATCGCCGGGATGATGGCGAAGTACTTGGCCACGTCGTTGGCGATGGAGAAGGTGGTCAGTGCGCCGCGGGTCATCAATAATTGTTTGCCGATCTCGACGATCTCGATGAGCTTGGTTGGATTTGAGTCGAGGTCGACCATATTGCCGGCTTCTTTAGCGGCCTGGGTGCCGGAGTTCATGGCGACGCCGACGTCTGCCTGCGCGAGCGCGGGAGCGTCGTTGGTGCCGTCACCGGTCATGGCGACGAGCTTGCCTTTCGACTGCTCGCGCTTGATGAGGTCCATCTTGTCCTTGGGTTTGGCTTCGGCGAGGAAGTCATCGACACCGGCTTCACGCGCGATGACGGCAGCGGTGAGCGGGTTGTCGCCGGTGATCATGATGGTGCGGATGCCCATGGCGCGCAGGCGTGCGAGACGGTCTTTGAGTCCGCCCTTGACGATGTCCTTGAGATAGATGACGCCGAGTGCGGTGGAGTTTTCAGCGACGACGAGCGGTGTGCCGCCGGCGCGTGCGATCTCTTCGACCTTGTCGCGAACCTTCTTGGGCAGTGAGCCGCCCTGCTCTTCGACGAAGCGGGTGATGGCGTCGATTGAACCTTTGCGGATGATTGCACCGGGGAGGTTGACGCCGCTCATTCGGGTCTGCGCGGTGAAGGGAACAAACTCGGCGTGGATGCTGTTCAAGTCGCGTCCGCGTAGGTTGTACTTTTCTTTTGCGAGGACAACGATGGAACGGCCTTCAGGGGTTTCGTCCGAGAGCGATGAAAGCTGTGCTGCATCGGCCATTCGCTCAGGCGTGACGTCGGGCGCGGGGAAGAACTCCGTTGCCTGGCGATTGCCGAGAGTGATGGTTCCGGTCTTGTCGAGGAGCAGCGTGTTGACGTCGCCCGCAGCTTCAACGGCGCGGCCGCTCATGGCGAGCACGTTGTACTGCACGAGTCGGTCCATGCCGGCGATGCCGATAGCGGAGAGCAGACCGCCGATGGTTGTGGGAATGAGGCAAACCAAAAGCGAGACGAGAACGAAGATGGTCTGCTCGGAGTGCGCGTAGATGGCGAAGGGTTGCAGCGTGACAACCGCGAGCAGGAAGACGATGGTGAGGCCGGAGAGGAGAATGCTGAGCGCGATCTCGTTCGGAGTCTTCTGACGGGTTGCGCCTTCGACGAGCGCGATCATGCGGTCAAGGAAAGTTTCGCCGGGGTTCGAAGTGATCTTGACCTTAATCCAGTCAGAGAGAACTTTTGTGCCGCCGGTGACGGCCGAGCGGTCGCCGCCTGCTTCGCGGATGACAGGTGCCGATTCGCCGGTGATGGCCGATTCGTCAACGCTGGCCACGCCTTCGATGACCTCACCGTCGCCGGCGATGTACTCGCCTGCGGGGACGTAGATGATGTCGCCAGCGCGGAGCATGCTACTTATGACGTCTTCGAATTCGCCGTTCTCCTTGTACTTCTTGGCCATGGTCTCGCCCTTGGCCTTGCGGAGCGTGTCGGCCTGTGCTTTACCGCGGCCTTCTGCCATGGCTTCAGCGAAGTTGGCGAAGAGCACGGTGAACCAAAGCCAGAGAGTGATCTGAAGGTTGAAGCCGAGGCCGGTGCGGTGATTGAGCGCATCGGAGATGAGGAGCGCGGCGGTGAGCACGCTGCCAACCTCGACGACAAACATAACGGGGTTCTTCACCATCCCGCGCGGGTCGAGTTTCAAGAAGGAGTCCACAAGCGCCTTGCGGATGATCTCCCAATTCCAAAGACTTTTCTTTTCCGTCATCTTTTTCTACTCACATTTTCTGCATTCAACGCGTGCAGAGGTTAGGAAAACAATTGACCAGAGCGCAGCAACAGATGCTCAAGGATCGGGCCGAGGCTCAACGCGGGGAAGAAGGTGAGCGCGCCGAGGATGAGAATGACGCCGGTTAAAAGAATTGTGAATAGCGGCGTATTCACCGGGAATGTTCCAGGCGAAGGCGGCACGCTTTTCTTAGCGGCGAGGTTGCCCGCGATGGCGAGCACCGGTATCAACATGAGGAAGCGTCCGCCGAACATGGCACCACCGAGGCAGACGTTGTACCACCATGTGTTGGCGTTGAGGCCTGCGAATGCGGAGCCGTTGTTGGCGACGGCCGAGGTGAAGGCGTAAAGAATTTCACTGAAGCCGTGGGGGCCGTGATTGTTCAGTGACGAGAGGCCGATCTGCGGCGAGAGTACGAAGACGGCGGTGAGGCTGAGAATGATGAGCGGGAAGATGAGCACGTAGAGCATGGACATCTTTACGTCGTAGGACTCGATCTTCTTGCCGAGGTACTCGGGGGTTCTGCCGACCATAAGGCCTGCGATGAAGACCGCGAGTATGACGAAGATGAGGATGCCATAGAGACCAGCGCCGACGCCGCCGAAGATGACCTCGCCGAGCATCATGTTGGTCATTGCGACCATGCCGCCAAGCGGCGAGAAGCTATCGTGCATGGAGTTGACCGCGCCGCAGCTTGCATCGGTGGTGATGGTGGCGAAGAGGCTGGAGTTGGCGACGCCGAAGCGGACCTCTTTGCCTTCCATATTGCCACCGGGCGCCGTTGCCGTTGCAGTTTGCGTAGCGCCGTGAATGAGCGGGTGTGGTTGCGACTCAGCCCAGTAGACGGTTGCAAAGCCGGCAGAGAAGAGGATGAACATGGATGCGAGTACGGCCCATCCATGTCCGGGCGAGCCGGTGAGACGGCCGAGTGTGTATGTAAGGCCGGCGGGGATGATGAAGATGGAGAGCATCTGGAGCAGGTTGGTGAAAGGCGTGGGGTTCTCGAAGGGATGCGCGCTGTTGGCGTTGAAGAAACCGCCGCCGTTGGTGCCGAGCATCTTGATGGCCTCCTGCGAGGCGACCGGACCCTGCGCAATGCTCTGCGTGACCGATGAATTTTCGAGCGTTGCGGCCTGCGTGTACTCATGAAGGTTCTGCGGAACGCCCTGCGAGACCAACAGCAGCGAGTAGACGATGCAGGCGGGGACGAGGATGTAGAGGATGGAGCGCGTTGCGTCGACCCAGAAGTTGCCGATGGTCTCGGAATTGGTGCGGCGGATACCGCGAATGAGCGCGACGGCGACGGAGATGCCGACGGCTGCGGAGAGGAAGTTGTGATAGGCGAGTCCGACCATCTGGGTGAAGTAGCTCATCACCGCTTCAGGCACGTACGACTGCCAGTTGGTGTTGGTGGTGAAGCTGACGGCGGTGTTCCATGCCAGGTCTGGACCGACGGCGACGAGATGCTGCGGATTCCAGGGCAGCAGGTTTTGCAGGCGCTCGATACCGTAGGTCAAGAGCAGACTGATGGCGGAGAAGCCGAGGAGTGCAAAGGCGTATTGACGCCAGTTCATCTCCTTCTCGGGCTCAACGCCACTGAGCTTGTAGATGATGCGCTCGATGGGGCGCAGCAGAAAGTCGAGCCAAGTCTTCTCGCCCTCGAGGACACGGGCGATGTATGCACCGACGGGTTTGACAGAGAGGAGAAGAAGAACAGAGAAGAGAAGATACTGCATCCATCCATTGGCGGTCATTAGAACTTCTCCGGGTAGAGGAGGGTTGCCACGAGGTAACCCATCAGGAGGACTGCTAGAGCCAAAACTATGATCGTGACGATGTTCATTGTGCTACCTCAACTTCTGGCACGCCTTCACGTAGAAAAACGCGATGGCGATAAAAGCGATTGTGAAGAGAAGCATCATTGCGTCGTTTTGCATTTCCGCATGCTCGCATTTCTTTGCCGTTGTTACAGAGTGAAGAATCTTTCGGCAATTTCGGTACTCGTGATTTCAGCCAGCCCACAGTGAGCTGGCTGTTCTCCGGTCCGTCAACCAGAGTACCTAAGTTGTGGTGAGGAATTCGTCAAAAATGTATAAGGTTTTTGTGTAGAGAGTTTGTTGTGCAAATGTAAGTATTTTTCTTCTACCAGATGAAATTTAATCAATCAGAGTTGACTTAAGGTTTTTCTTCTTCGCTTAAGCCTTCCGGCAGAAAACGGTAACCGACCCAAGGCTCTGTCTGGATGTATTGCTTGCCGGTTTCGGCTTCAAGCTTTTTGCGGAGTTGGCCGACGAAGACGCGGAGGTACTCGGGTTGATGAGCGGATTGCGCGCCCCAGACGGCGGTCAGTAGAGCGCGATGCGTCATGACCTTGCCGGAGTTGCGGGCGAGGTGGAGCAGGAGGTCGAACTCTTTCGGGGTGAGGTGAATGGTTTTGCCGCAGACGCTGATGAGATGGGATGCGGCGTCAATGGTGAAGTCGCCTTCTTCGATAACGCTCAGTGCGCGTTCCGGTGCGCGGCGCAAATTGGCGCGGACGCGTGCCAGAAGTTCCTGAATTCCAAATGGTTTGGTGATGTAATCATCAGCGCCGGCGTCAAGGGCGTCGACCTTGGAACGTTCGTGGTCGCGTACGCTGAGAACGATGACGGGCGTGACGGCGCGAGTACGGATGGCACGGCAGAGTTCGACTCCGGTCATCTTGGGCATCATGAGGTCGGTGATGACCAGGTCGGGGGACCAGTCGCGGAAGAGTTGAAGACCCTCTTCGGGATCGTTGGCCGTGCGCACATCGTAGCCCTGCGCACCAAGCGATGCACGCAGCACGCGGGTGATCTGCGGTTCGTCGTCGATGATAAGGATACGTTCGGGCATTGCCTTTAAAGGAAGATTACAACATTTTGAAGGGCTTAGGGCGTAAGGAATTTGCAAGGAATGAAAGTGAGGCCCATAGGTGCACTGCATGATGCGGTTTCCGTTACCATAAACGCAGCCCCATGGAAGGTCCATTCACATCCAATCCGACGCTGCGCTGGCTGATAGCCACGCTGGGCACAGTCTTTCTCACGCTTCTGCTGAGCGCTGTCGGGTCGACTGAGACGGTAGCCGGGCTTGCGTATCTTCTTTATGTGGTGTGGATCTCCACGCTGGTTGGATTTACATTTTCTGCCTATGCCGCGCTGATTTGCGCGTTGGCCTATGATTATTTTTTTCTGTTGCCGCTGCGTTCCTTTCAGATAGCGGGCACACAGCAATGGCTCGCGTTGATGACGTTCCTTGTCAGCAGCATTGTTGTGAGTCGCGTTGCCGAGCGGACAACGCGGCTTGCACGGCAGGCCGAGCAGCGGCGTGAAGATGTGGAGCGACTGTACGCGCTGAGCCAGGAGATGGTGCTGCATGAGGATGCGGAGGGGCTGATACGCGATGTGCCGCTGCTGCTCAACCGCATTTTTGAACTGGATGGCATTGTGCTTTATGTGCGCGACCAGGACCAGTTCTATACGTCCGTTGATCCAATTCCGCCGAGTTTGCAGGCGAGCCTGCGCGCGATGACGCAGAGCAACAACCCGACATTGATAATGCCGAACGAGTACAGTGCGATGGGCTTGATGCTGGGAGTGCGGCAGGTCGGAGCACTGGCATGGAAGCCGCCTGTTCTTTCACGCGAGGTGGCGTCGTCGGTGAGCGCGCAGGTTGGGATCGCATTGACGAGGGCGCTGGCGATGGAGTCTTCGGCGCGCATGGAGGCGGCGCGCGAGAGTGAGCGATTGCGGACGGCACTGATAGATTCGCTGACGCATGAACTGCGCACGCCGTTGACATCGATACGTGCGGCGGCGACAACGCTGCGCGAAGGCACGGGACTGGATGAGGCTGCGCGTGCCGACCTGATCTTGCTGGTCGACGAGGAGAGTTTGAGGCTTGACGCGCTGATAGGCGAAGCGGTGCAGATGGCAGAGATAGACGCGCATGTGGTGCAGGTTCACAAGGTGCTGCAACATGCGCGCACGTTACTGCACCATGCCGAGGAGGAATCGCGCGCGGCGCTCAAGGAACATCGCGTGATCATCACTGTCGAAGGTTCAGATGAGCCGTGCTGGTTTGATCCGCATCTGCTGAGCCGCGTGCTGCGTCATCTGCTGGAGAACGCAGCGCGGTACACGCCACCGGGCACGCGCATTGTTTTGCGCAGCAAGCGCGACAATGGACGGCTGATTTTTTCTGTTGAGGACGATGGACCGGGAATTGATTCGATGGACCTGCCGTTGAT
>CAIMNN010000484.1 GCA_903842845.1 uncultured Acidobacteriaceae bacterium
TCGGTTGCGGCGTCTGCGTGCGCGCTTGTCCCAACGGCGGAATCTCGCTCAAAGCGCGCAAGCAGCGGGTGCTCACCCCCGTCACAACCGCACACCGTTCCGTGCTCATGGCCATTGAGCGCGGTCAGCTCCAGAACCTCATCTTCGACAATCAGGCACTGGCTAGCCATCGCGCCATGGCCGCTATCCTGGGCGTAATCCTCAAATTGCCGCCCGTCAAACAGATCATGGCCAGCAGGCAGATGAAGTCGCGATATCTTGAGCTCCTCATGCGCCCCAGAGACTTCGTCCACCTCGTGCATTGAGGCATAGGCGCGAAATAGATATCTCTGTAACTTGCTTATTCCGTTGCAAATGAGTGGTAGCGCAGAGTTTTTACTTGGAAGCTGGGGGGGCGCAGCCTGGCACCCCCTTCTGCGCTCAAGCAACCCACTCAAACGAGCTAGTAGCGGAGAGCTGCTCCATGCAAAGGCTGTGGATTAACTCGGACTGCGACCCGCCCTCCATGCTCAAGCAAAGAACCTTTGCGAGCAATGAGCAGCGTCTGCTGCATGCGAAAGGAAGACTCTAGAGCGTTTCTAATTTAAGTATTTACATTTATGCGATAATATTTCTGCCAGGAGAGAGGAGGCAGGATGCAATCGTATTCGCAGGATTTGCGTGAGCGCGTTTTGTGGGCATTGGATCGTGGCGAGAGGCCGAGCTCGATTGGGCGGCGTCTGGAAGTGAGCCGCGTCTGGGTTTATCAGGTTCGCGATCGGGCGCAGAAGTCGGGCAAGCGGACCAGTTTCCAGATCGGCGGCCATCGCCGTTCACGAGTGGCAGAGATGGAATCAGTACTGCGCGCCTGGATCGAAGCAGAGCCAGATCTGGCGTTGTCGGAATTGTCCGCACGTTTGGCAAAGCAGGATGTTTTCATCAAGCCCGGTGCGTTGTGGCATCAGTTGAACAAATGGAATCTCACCTTCAAAAAAAACCCTGCACGCCAGCGAGCAAGAGCGCGAGGACGTGCAGCAAGCGCGGCGAGCATGGGTTGAAGCATTGCCGGGAATGGATGCAGAAAAGCTCGTATTCATTGACGAAACGTGGACATCGACCAGCATGACGCGGCGTTGTGGGCGTGCTCCCAAGGGCAAACGCTGCATCGCCTCGGCACCGCACGGGCACTGGAAGACGACTACCTTTGTGGGTGCTCTGCGCCGCCGAAGATTGACCGCGCCAATGGTCACTGACGGACCGATCAACGGGGAGATGTTTCTCGCTTATGTGCGCGAATTCCTGTGTCCAACGTTGCAACCGGGAGACATCGTCATCCTCGACAACCTCAGCAGCCACAAGGTGTCAGGTGTTGAGGAAGCGATCCGTGCGACAGGCGCAACCTTGCGCTATCTGCCGCCCTATTCTCCCGACTTCAACCCCATCGAGAAGTTCTTTTCCAAACTTAAAGCACTACTACGCAAAGCAGCCAAACGATCCATCGACGCCCTATGGAAGGAAATCGGCGACCTGCTCAATGCCGTTACGCCAGGCGAGTGTTCGAACTTCTTCACCTCGTGCGGATATGTAAACACTTAAATCGAAAACGCTCTAATCGCGATGCAACATCATCATAATCAACTAGTGTAGTGCGTCATAAA
>CAIMNN010000485.1 GCA_903842845.1 uncultured Acidobacteriaceae bacterium
CAAAGCGAGAGTTCTTTCAGGTCGCGCCTGAAAAAATAGTACTCGCCATAATGATGGGTCCATTCACTGAAGTTACTCCAGGAAAGATTGAGATAACGAAGGAAGAAGAGCAGGCTTTTGAAAAAGCTGAAGTTGCAGATACGAAAAGACGAGAGAGAATCAATCTTGATGCAATAGGAATTCCACTTGGGGCTGTGCTCACATTATCTAGAGATGAAAATGTACATGCTACTGTTGTGTCAGGTAATCAAGTGGAATATGAAGGTCAAATATCGAGTCTTTCTAAATCTGCACTTGCGGCACTTCATAAACTTGGATATACATCGAGTGCCGCAAATGGATCAACTTATTGGATGTATGAAAATAAGACGTTGGATGAAATACGCAACGAGAAAGAAAGTGAAGATTTAGACTGGTGATTTTTACCGCCCCGCCCGCGCCATCTTCTGCTGGTCCAGAACCTGCCGCAGCATCGTCTTGATTACCGCCTGACGGCTCACGTTCAAATTCTGCGCAGCCTCATCCAGCTCCGCCAGCATCGACGCCGTAAAATCCACATTCACCCGCTGTATCGGTTGCATCATCTTGCCCTTATTGGTGAAAAAGCGGCGCACACTTCCGCCCTTTTCGGCTATCGCGGCAATTTGGTCGGCTGTGAACTTCTTAGTTGCTGCTGTCGGCATAAAGTTCCTTCTCCTCTCTGTTTGATCTCCACAATGTGACCAGATGGCAGTACTCACCTTTGTCGTCTTCTCGCACTTCGAAGATTAATGAGTAAAGCCGTTCACCCACCCAACCAATTGCGCGGTATTGCTCGGGGTCATCACTGCGCTGATCCTGGTAATAAGGCTTGTCAAAAATTGCAATTGCTTCTTCGAAACCAATGCCGCGCCTCGGATTGTCCCGAAGTAGCTTGCTTTTGCGATGGTCGAACTTGAATCGCATTGGTATAACAAATATACCACTAAGTCTTGCCGTGTGCCACACCCCCTGACCCCTGATTTCTGACTTCTGATTCCTAATCTGAGAAAATAGAACCATCATGCAGTCCCCCCAGCCCCAACCCATCCTCAGCCTCTTCAAATCCAAAATCCATCGCGCCACAGTTACAGGCGCCGACCTCTACTACGAGGGCAGCGTCTCCATCTACGGCGCGCTCATGGACGCAGCCGACATCCTCGATTGGGAAGAGGTCCACGTCTGGAACGTCACCCGCGGCACGCGCCTCACCACCTACGCCATCCGCGGTGAAGCCGGCTCCGGAACCATCTGCCTCAACGGCGCCGCAGCCCATCTCAACCAGCCCGGCGACATCGTCATCCTCGCCACCTACGTCTCGCTCCCGCGCTCGCTCGCCGCAACGCACAAGCCCATCGTCGTCCGCGTCGACGCGCAGAACCGCCGCCTACCCGACGCCGCCGAACTCCCCGGCCCGCAAACTCGCTGATCGGCTGTTGCAGAAAATTCATCCTCAGTCACCCATAATGTCAGACAGGCAATTCTGTTCCCCGTTCCCTAATCCCTGTTCCCTGACCCCCCCCCACCCCTCCTCCCCCTACTTTGCTGCCCCGTCGCCTTCCCGGATCGGTTTCAACTTCATCGATTGCGTGTCGATAATCACATTTCTTTATCCAATTCGTCCTATACTTAAGACTGGTGAAGCGCCTCTTCCAATCCGCCGCACTTGCCGTTGCGCTGTTGCTCATCGCACAACCTTTGGTTGCCGCGGCTCCGTGCAACATGGAGCAGGGAAGCAGCCAGTGCGCAAGCTGTTGCCAGTCCTCCATGCCCAGCATGCCGGCCAATTGCCCCATGCACCACAAGGGCAAGACTGCTACCGCCGACATGGCCTGCACCGACAGTTGCTGCCAGCAAGCGGCGCCCAAATCAACCGTTCAATGGCTCAGCGACAAGAACCAAAGCGCCAAGGTCCTCGCACTTGCGGTTCTGCCCACCAGCATCGAACTCCCCGCGACCACGCTCCTCGCGCCTCCGCCCGGCCCTCCACCCGGCGCCTCCGCACCGCTATACATCCTCAATCAAGTCTTCCGCATTTAAAAAATCTCCGCACTCAAACGCACACCCTGCGGATAACTCCGCATGCATTCACCGTTTGAACACAAAGGAGATTTTCAATGAAACGCATCTACGCATTACTCAGCATCGCAATCCTGTGTGCAGCACTCTCGTTCGCCCAGGCCCCTCATGACAAGATGGGCGCGACCTGCCCGATGGGCAAAGGCCAGTGCACCGCCAGCTGCTGCAAAACAGCTTGCACCAAGGAATGCTGCGCCAAGGGCTGCACCATGAAAGACGGCAAGATGGTCTGCACCAAGGACTGCTGCTCCGCCAAGACCTGCAAGATGAAGGACGGCAAGAGCTGCTGCGGCGGAACTTGCACCGAGAAGAAAACCAGCTAAGCCAACTTACCCACAAAGGCCCGGGCGCAATCGTCCGGGCCTTTTTCTTACAATCAACTGAATGTCACTTTATCTTCCCGTCGCCCCGGGCATCACATCCACCGCCGTCTTCGGCGGCAGCCGCAAGCAATACCGTTACCGGCTCACGCGCCTGTGGGATGCAGCGCGCCCGGCAATCCTCTTCGTCATGATGAACCCCAGCGTCGCCGATCTCGACCAGGACGACCGCACCGTCCGCCGCGCCATCGCTTTCGCGCAAAGCTGGAACTACGGCCAACTCCTCGTCGGCAACGTCTTCGCCTATCGCTGCACGGATCAGAAACGCCTGCTTGAGACGCCCGACCCCATCGGCCCCGAGAACGACGCGCACCTGCTCGCCATGGCCGCCGAGTGCGCGCAAATCATCTTCGCTTACGGCAAGCCGCACGCGAGCCTGCGTAGTCGCGGCGGTGATGTCGCCACACTCTTCCGCGCCCACGGCCACAAGCTCCACATCCTCAGCCTTTCCCAGGACGGCACGCCCATCCACCCGCTCTACCTCCCCGGCCACCTCAAACCCACACTTTGGAAGTGAACGCGAGCAGAATCCGACTCAATTCGTTATCCTGAAAGAGCAGACAAAATTTCTCAGCAGCAGGGAAGCACAATCTTGGCCGACTTTCTCACTGAACTCGCTCACCGCGTGCTCGTCTATGACGGCGCGATGGGCACAATGCTGCAAAAGCATAACCTGACGCTTGAAGACTTTCGCGGCAAAGAGGGCTGCAACGAGATCCTCGTCCTCTCGCGGCCTGATGCGGTGCGTGCCGTGCATGCGGCATACTACGAGGCCGGCTCCGACATCGTTGAGACCAACACCTTCGGTGCGTCGAGCATCGTGCTCGCCGAGTACGAGATTGCCGACCAGGTTCGAGAGATTAATATCGCCGCCGCACGACTCGCACGCGAGGTTGCCGACCAATATTCAACACCTGATAAGCCTCGCTTCGTCGCCGGCTCCATCGGCCCCACCACCAAGCTGCCATCGCTCGGCCACATCACTTATGACGATATGTACGCGTCTTATCTCGAGCAGGCCTCGGCGCTGATCGAAGGCGGCGTCGACGTTCTGCTCATCGAGACCTGCCAGGATCTGCTGCAAGTCAAGATTGCGCTTGCTGCGTGCCGCGAGGCGATTGACACTGCAATCGCCGCTGGCAATCGCCGCGTTGCGCTTCAGGTGCAGATAACTCTCGAAGCCACCGGGACCATGCTGCTCGGCTCGGAGATTGGCGCAGCGCTCGCAGTTATTGAGAGCTTCCAGCCCGACATCCTTGGCCTCAACTGCGCAACCGGCCCCGTTGAGATGAACGACGCTGTCCGCTTCCTCTGCCAGAACTCCACCGTGCCCGTCGCCATTCAGCCCAACGCCGGCCTGCCGCAGAACGAAGGCGGCCACGCCGTCTACAAGCTCACGCCCGCCGAACTCGCCGCGCATCATCGCCGCTTCATCACCGAGTACGGCGTCCGCATCGTCGGCGGTTGCTGCGGCACCACCCCCGACCATTTGCGCGCCGTTGCCGCTGCGGTCCACGGCCTCACCCCCGCCACGACCAACGCGCGACCGCAATCCGTCGCCGCCAGCGCATTCTCCGCGCAGTTGCTTGAAGCCGACGCGCAGCCCATCATCATCGCCGAGGAGATGAACACCACCACTCGCCTCGAGCACTTCCGCAACATGGTGCGCGCCGCTGATACCGATGGCATTCTCGCACTCGCAAAAAAACTCATCGCTGAAGGCTCGCAGATGCTCGACCTCTGCTGCGCCATCGTCGGCGAAGATGAAAAAGCTTACATGAACGCGGTGCTAGAAAAGATTGCAACCCGCGTCACCGCGCCCATCCTTGTTGATTCAACCGAGGCCGAGGTCATTGAAGAGGCGCTGAAGCGCATCCCCGGCAAGCCCGTCATCAACTCCATCAATTTGGAAGACGGCGAAAAGCGCACCTCACAAGTTCTTCCCATGGCGCGCAAATACGGAGCTGCGGTCATCGCGCTCACCATCGATGAAGACGGCATGGCCCTCACCGCCGACAAAAAAGTCGCCATTGCACATCGCATTTACAAACTCGCACCGGAAAAATATGGCCTGCGCCCCGAGGACCTCATCTTCGACCCGCTGACGCTGCCCATTTCAACCGGACAGGAAGATTACCGATCAGCCGGAATTGAAACCCTCGAAGCCGTCCGCCGCATCAAAGAAGAGCTCCCACGCACGCGCACCGTTCTTGGCGTTTCGAATGTTTCATTCGGCCTCGGCGCTTACTCACGCCGCGTGCTCAACTCCGTTTTCTTGAAAGAAGCCGTCGATCGCGGCCTCGATTGCGCAATCGTCAACTACACAAAAATTTATCCGCTCTACAAAATCCCCGAGCGCGAAGTTGAGCTGGCCCGCAATCTCATCTTCCAGAACAGGTCCGACGGCGATCCGCTACAAATTTATATGGCTCACTTCTCCGCACTCGGCAAAGGCGCAGTGCCCGAGGAAGAGCTCGCCGTCGAATCGCTCACTCTCGAAGAAAAACTTCAGCAACTCATCATCCGCGGCGAGCGCTCCATCGGCCAGGGTGAACACAAACAATCTCTCGAAGAAGCTCTCGAATCTGCGCTCCAGACCTACACGCCGCTCGACCTCATCAACAATGTTCTGCTGCCCGGCATGAAGACCGTCGGCGAGCTCTTCGGCGCGCGCAAAATGCAACTGCCCTCGGTGCTTGACTCCGCAGCGGTGATGAAGGCCGCCGTCGCTTACCTCGAACCAAAGATGGAGAAAGCCGATAGCGGCGGCAAGGGAACCATGGTCCTCGCCACCGTCAAGGGCGACGTCCACGACATCGGCAAGAACCTCGTCGACATCATCCTCTCGAACAACGGCTTCCGCGTCGTCAACCTCGGCATCAAGCAGCCGTCTGACGCAATCGTCAACGCCGCACGCGAGATAAATGCTGACGCCATCGGACTCAGCGGCCTGCTCGTCAAGTCCACGCTTGAGATGAAGTACGTGATTCAAGACCTCGAGCGCCAAGGCCTCACTATCCCCGTCATCTGCGGCGGCGCAGCGCTCACGCGCAAGTTTGTCGAGGACGATCTTCGCCGCGAATACTCCGGCCCGGTCTTCTACGCTGAAGACGCATTCGCCGGCCTGCACGCCATCGGCGCGCTCACCAGCAGCGACGAAGCCGAGCGCACGCGCGCAATCACTGACGGGTCTACGGTTAAAGTTTTTGCAAAAGGCGCACAGCTCACCGACGAAGAGGCTGGCACCGTCACACTCACCACTGAAGGCCGGTCGCCAGTCGTCGAACGCGTTACCGAAATCCCCGCAGCGCCATTTCTTGGTGCGCGCGTCTACAAGAACTATGACCTCAGCGAACTCTTCACCTACATCAACGAGACCGCGCTCTTCAAAAATCAGTGGCAGTTGAAGTCGGCCTCGC
>CAIMNN010000486.1 GCA_903842845.1 uncultured Acidobacteriaceae bacterium
CATCGTATGCTGCCGCAAGAAGCGGATAATGCGATCTCGTTGCGTGTTCTGCTTGCGTGCCTTTTGCTGGCACTTGTGTTAAATATTCTGGGCGGACAGGGAAGATTTCTGTTCGCGAATATCGACTGGCAGATACGCGACCCCTTATTTCAGGACCTCGTCAACGTCTCATGGCCATTCCAATACCTGATGGATGGTCACGCATTTATGCTGCGCGCGCCGCTCGCTTTTTACCTGCTGCCGACGGCTCTGGCAAAGCTCATGGGGCCTTCGCTCGCATCAACACTGCTGCTGGCGCACAGCACGCTGCTGCTTGGCACTTTGTTTGCCCTGGCTACAACGCTTGTTGAACGTCTCAGCTCAAAGATATTTCTGCTACTACTCGTCGTTTTCTTTGGCGGGCTTGAGATATTTTCTTCCTTGTTCTTCGCCCTGCGGCAGAACTCCGCTTTCACGTTTGACCGCCTGGAAGGCTGGGCGATGAATTACCAATTCTCTTCCACCATCACTCAATTGTTCTGGGTCCCGCATCATGCATTGCCGGCGATCTTTTTCGCCGTTCTATACCTGTTGTGGCTGCGCAAAAAGCTGCATCCGCTCTATATCGCATGCTTTTTCCCCATGCAATTTCTGTGGTCTCCGCTGACGGCCATGGGCACCATGCTCTTTGTCGCCCATGTTGCATGGGTAGAATTGCGCAAAGGCTTGCTGCCGGTGAAATATTTTTATCCGGCGGCTGCCATCTTTATGCTTTGTTTGCCGGTAATTATTTATCTTCGTTCCGGTACGCAGGACGTGCCCGTGCATGTCGGGCTCTATTCCGTCGGCGACACGCATCTTGTCACGTTCCACGCTTCGGATTTTTTCCGTAAACGCGTCTTGAAGCTTGTGCTCTTCTATTTGATACAGGTCATACCCTTTCTTACCGTTCTGATATTTGTCAGAAAACATCTGCAATTGCAGCTTGCAACGGTCGTGTGCATCGCGCTTTGGCTCTTTGGTTGTCCGTTTGTTTATCTTGGCGAGGGCGGCGACTTCAATATGCGCAGCTCCATGCCGTCGCTCGACGTCCTCGCCTTCCTGATGGCCTTGACGCTGCTCTTTCTTTTTGAACAATGGCGTACATCACCGCGAATGCGCATGCAGGCGCTGCTGGTTGCGCTTATGCTGCTTCTCGGCAGTGCGACCGGCGTCTCCGACATCGTGCGTGCGTTCAGCCATCCCGCCATCAAAGCCGACCTGTGCAACTTTCCTGAAGCATGGCATGCATCGGAATTCAGTAATCTGCATATGTCCACCTATCTGGCCGAGACGAACGCCATGCCGTCGGTCTTCCGCGCTCAACATCCAACCATAGTGGTTGTGAGGAATCAGACCGGACCCTGCTGGCATGGCAGTTGGTATTATCCCTGGGATTAAAAAGCTGATGAGACCTTTTACGTCAGCGCTGCCTGCATGCAAATCGCAGCGTAAAGCCCGGACTGCTGTTTATGTTCTATACTCATCCGGGGTTGATTCTTTTCCATAGGAGCCACACTTATGTCATCTGCTGCCATCTCCTTTTGCCGCCAGCACAATGTGCGTTTTCTGGATGAGCTGAAAAACTTCCTTCGCATTCCATCCATCTCCACGCTGCCCGAGCACGCGGCTGATTGCCGCAAGGCAGCCGACTTTATCGCCACCGAGCTGCGCCGCATCGGGATGGAGAATGTCCGTCTTATAGAGACCACAGGGCATCCGTTGGTTTACGCCGACTGGCTGCATGCGACGGGCAAACACACCGCGCTTATTTACGGACATTACGATGTGCAGCCAACCGACCCGATTGATGAATGGATCTCGCCGCCCTTTGAGCCGACCGAGCGCAATGGCAACATTTATGCCCGCGGCGCAGTCGATGACAAGGGCCAGGTGTGGGCGCAGATTAAATCGCTGGAAGCGCTCTTCGCCACCGGCGGCGGGTTGCCGGTCAATGTCCGCTGCATCTTTGAAGGGGAAGAAGAGGTCGGCGGAGAGGGAATTGCCGATTATGTCGCCAGCAAGCCGCCTGAGCTGAAAGCTGATTTCGCGCTGGTCTCAGACACTGAGCTCTTCGCGCCTAATCTGCCGACGCTGTGCGTTGGTCTGCGCGGCATGATCTACACGGAGCTTGAGGTTCGCGGCGCAAAGACCGACCTGCACTCCGGCGTGTACGGCGGCGCGGCCCCCAATCCATTCTTCTCGCTCGCGCAGATACTCGCCAAACTGAAGGACGAGAACGGCCACATTCTCATCCCCGGTTTTTATGACGGAATCATTCCGCCAAGCCCCGAGGAGTTGAAGGCGTGGGCCAGCCTGCCCTTCGATGAGGAGCAGTACCGTCTTCACGAAGTCGGTTCGACGCAGCTTGTCGGCGAAGCCGGTTACTCGGTACTTGAGCGCACCTGGGCGCGTCCGACGCTCGACGTCCATGGCATGCCGGGCGGCTTTATCGGAGCCGGCGCAAAGACCGTGATTCCCGCCAAGGCAATGGCCAAGGTCTCCATGCGTCTGGTCCCAGGCATGACGCCACAGAAGACCTATGAGCTCTACGCCAACTATGTCCGTAAGATAGCTCCGGCCGGCGTTGAAGTAGAGACGCGCCTCATCCACCAGGGCGATGCCTGCCTGGTTACGGTGAATAACCCGTACATCCAGGCCGCGACGCACGCGCTGTTTGAGGTCTGGGGCAAAGAGACGGTCTTCATCCGCTCGGGCGGTTCGATTCCGATCGTCGGCGACTTTGACAAGCATCTGGGCCTGCCCAGCGTGATGATGGGCTTTGGCCTGCCTGACGACAACATCCACGCGCCGAACGAGAAGTTTCACCTGAAGAACTTCCAGCTCGGCATTGAATCGCTGGTCCGCTTCTTTGAGGAAGTGGCGAATATCAAGTAGCTTGCAGCCGGAGCCGCCTCGCGTAATCTATTACTGATGGCGGATTACAAGATGGCGGCTTTGGCTCAATCTCCGAATCCATTAGACGCACCCACGGCGGCGCATGAGCCGCTGATCGTCTTTGAAAATGTCTCCATCGCCTTCGATACGAACGAAGTCCTGAAAAAAGTGAGCTTCCACGTTGAACGAGGTCAGACGCTGTGCATCCTCGGGCGCAGCGGTGTTGGCAAATCGGTTTCGCTGCGCATTTTGATGGGCTTCCTCAAGCCTGATTCCGGTTCCGTGCGCTTTGAAGGGCAGGAGATAACGGAACTCGCAGAGGACGAGCTCCGCCCCATCCGCGAGAAGGTCACGATGGTCTTCCAGAACGGCGCGCTGTTCGATTCGCTCACCGTGCGCGAGAACATCGCCTTCCCGATGCGCGAGCGTGAAGGCATCAGGG
>CAIMNN010000487.1 GCA_903842845.1 uncultured Acidobacteriaceae bacterium
AAATGATCTGAAAGGGCAGCACAAACAGCAACGGCCTCCGCGATGGAGGCCGTTTGTTTTGCGTGAAGGGCATTGGCTTATGCGGTGGTCTTGGCGCAGTGAGCGTCGAAGGCCTGGATGAGCGTGGCCGCGATTTCCTGAGCGGTTGACTGCTCGATGACCGGGCGCGGCATCATGAAGACGAGCTGACCGTCGCGCAGGATTGCGATGGAAGGCGATGTGGGCGGGTGGCCGGTGAAGTAGCTGCGTGCGGTTTCGGTGGCGTCGCGGTCCTGGCCGGCGAAGACGCTGATCTTGTGGTCAGGCAGGTTGGTGGAGTTGGCGAGCGCGAGGCGGACGCCGGGGCGCATTTTGCCGGCCGCGCAACCGCATACCGAGTTGACGACAACGAGAGTGGTGCCGGGTTGAGCGAGCGCGGACTTCACCGCATCGCCGGTTTTGGCTTCTTCAATGCCGGCGCGAGTCAGCTCTTCGCGCATCGGGATCAACATAATATCTGGGTACATTTCGGGGGAACCTCCAGGGGATACTTCTTCAATAGTATTCGATGCTTGCGGCCCCGGGAAGATGCGTTTTTTGTTCAGGGCGCGATGGTTTAGCCTGTACTTCAATGCGCGTTGAAGAGAACAAACCGCTTGCACCTTACACGACCTTCGGAATCGGCGGACCGGCGCGGTGGTTTGCGACGGCGACGAGTGAAGATGAGGTTGTTGAGGCCGTGGATTGGGCGCGACAACGCGGTGTGCCGCTGTTTGTTCTTGGCGGCGGAAGCAATCTGCTGGTCTCGGATGCGGGCTTCGACGGGTTTGTGGTGCATGTTGCGCTGCGCGGCGTTAGTGTGGCTGATGGGGGCATCTATCAGGTTGCGGCTGGCGAGATGTGGGATGAGTTTGTGGAGCGCACGGTGCGGGCGGGCGATGCGGGGCTGGAGTGTTTGGCGGGGATTCCAGGGACTGTTGGCGGGACGCCGGTGCAGAATGTTGGCGCGTATGGGCAAGAGGTTGCGACGACGATTGTCGCAGTGCGCGCGTTTGATCTGCAGGCCTACGAATTTGTTGAACTCAGCAACGCCGAGTGCGGGTTCAGCTACCGCAAAAGCCGCTTCAATACTGTGGACCGTGGGCGGTTTATTGTGACGCGGGTTGATTATCAGTTGAAAGCTGGCGGAGCGCCGTCGATTCATTATTCGGACCTGAAGAAAGTTTTTGCAGAGGGAAGTGAGCCATCGCTGGATGAGGTTGCGGCTGCGGTGCGGAAGATTCGCCAGTCGAAGGGGATGTTGCTGGTTGATGGCGATGCGGATTGCAGGAGCGCGGGAAGCTTCTTCAAGAATCCGGTTATCAGCGATGAGCATTATGCGCGGATTGCGGCGACGAGTGCTGCACAGCCGCCGAAGTTTTCCGCTGAGCCGGGCAAGGTGAAAATTCCTGCCGCGTGGTTGATTGAACAGGCGGGATTCGCGAAGGGTTATGCACTTGGGAACGCCGGCATCTCGAGCAAGCATACCTTGGCGCTGATTAATCGAGATAAAGCAACAGCAGCCGAGATTCTTGCTCTCAAAGAGCGAATCTCAGCCGCTGTGCGTGAAAAATATTCTATTGAGCTTGAGATGGAGCCGGTCAAACTCGGCTTTTAATTGTGCTTGCCCTTCCATTCTGCGTATGGGCCCTGGAAGTCTTCGATGCCGTGTTCTTCAAAGTGCCAGAGGCGTGTGGCGACTTCGTCGATGAGGTCGTGGTCGTGCGTGACGAGTAGAACCGTGCCCTCGTAGCGTTGCAGCGCGATGTTGAGCGCGTTGATGGCTTCGAGGTCGAGGTGGTTGGTGGGTTCGTCAAAGATGAGGAAGTTGGGCTTGGTGAGGATGAGCTTGCAGAAGACGAGTCGCGCCTGCTCGCCGCCGGAGAGCGCCTTGGTGGGCTTTTTGCCTTCTTCGCCGGTGAAGAGCATTTGGCCGAGGATGCCGCGAATGTCTTCAAAGTGCGCCTGCGGGGCGAATTGGTGCAGCCAGTCGGCGACGGTGAGGCCGTGCTCGATCTGCGAGCCAATATCTTGCGGGAAGTAGCCGACCTGCGCCTCGTGGCCCCAGATGACTTCGCCGGAGTCGAGTTTGTACTCGGGGTCGCGAAGGCCGGGGTAGTTTGAAAGCAGCGACTTGAGCACGGTGGTTTTGCCCTGGCCGTTGCGGCCCATGAGACAGATCTTTTCGCCGCGCAAAACCTTTGCGGTGAAGTTCTCAAGGACTTGTTGCTCGCCGTAGCTTTTGTTCAGGTCCTTGAACTCGAGGACGTGCTTGCCGCTGGGGCGCACCTGGTCAAATTTGATGAAGGGGCGCGCAATGTTGGAGCGTGCGAGGTCGTTGGTCTGGAGGCGCTCAACTTCTTTGCGGCGGCTGGTGACTTGCGTGGAGCGCGTGCCGGCTGCGAAGCGGGCGATGAACTCGTTGAGCTGCGCGATCTTTTTGTCGCGCTGCGCGTTCTCACTTTCAAGGCGCGAGCGGATCTGCGTCTTCTGCATCACCATTTCGTCGTAGCCGCCGGTGTAAGTGATGATGGTCTGGTAATCGATGTCGGCGGTGTGCGTGGTTACGCTGTTCAAAAAGTGACGGTCATGCGAAATGGTGATGAGCGTGCCTTCGTAGTTGGCTAAAAAGTCCTGCAACCAGTGAATTGAATCGAGGTCAAGGTGGTTGGTGGGCTCGTCGAGGAGCAGCGCCTGCGGCTTGCCGAAGAGCGCCTGCGCGAGGAGCACGCGGACCTTCTGGCCGCCTTGCAGTTCGCTCATCTTGCGCTCGTGGAGTTCGTCGTGAATATCGAGGCCCTGGAGCAGGATGGCGGCGTCGCTTTCGGCGCTGTAGCCGTCCTCGTCGCCGATAACGCCTTCGAGCTCGCCGAGGCGCATGCCGTCAGCATCGGTCATCTCAGGCTTCTCGTAGATGTGGTCGCGCTCGCTGAGTGCGGCCCACAGCGGGGCATTGCCCATGATGACGGTGTCAATGACGCGGAAGGCGTCGTAGGCGAACTGGTCCTGGCGGAGGATGCCCAACTTCTTGGGGCGGACAACGACGCCTTTTTGAGCGTCGAGCTCGCCGGTCAGAATCTTCATGAAGGTGGACTTGCCAGCGCCGTTGGGGCCGGTGAGGCCGTAGCGGCGGCCCGGGATGAAGGTTGTCGAGACATCCTCAATGAGCACCTTTGAGCCGTAACGCATGGATACATTGCTGACGCTGATCATTGACTTCTAATTCCTTGCACAGTTTTTCGCCGTGGCGCGTTGTGGCACCTATGCGGCGGAGTTGTTGAGTGGAGGGGCTGGCCCCGTGGGAGCTGACACAAAAACCTACATATCCAGTGTCTCACAAGTTGGAATTTTACGTCGAAGTTGGTGCGGGTGAGTGAGGCATCGCATTGTTTAAATTCGCTACAGTTTGTTGTTGATTTTTAATTTGCCGATGAAGAGTTCGTTAGTGAATTTTCATCATCAGAGGCCTTATGGGACTTTTAACTCATGCTGGGGTTATGCCAACGAACAACGCACAGGACCGGCGTTTACATTTGCGGTTGAACTGCGCGGGGATTGTTGAGGTCAGCTTCTTTCCTGATAACACGCCTTATGACGCGATACTCTACGACATCTCGATGGGCGGCTGCGGGCTGAAGATAGAGAACCACTCGAACACGCAGATTAATTCACTTGTCGAGATGAAGTTGCGTGTTCACGGGTTGACGCTGACGCTGCATGGCGTGGTGCGCAATGTGATGGGTGTGAGCGACCGCGTTGGAATTGAATTTGCAGATGTGAAGCCGGCGCAGGCGATACGGCTTTACCAGGTGATGGGCGAGCTGATGGATAAGTCGGCGGGCAAGATGAGCCTGATTTAGTTTGTGAACAACATCGCGATGTGGTTGACGGCGAAGGCTGAGACCCAGGCGAGGATAAGCATATATACGAATTGAATAGCCGGCCACTTCCAACTGTTGGTCTCGCGGCGGACGACGGCCATTGTGGATGTGCATTGCATGGCGAAGGCAAAAAAGATCATGAGTGCGAGCGCACCGCCCATGGTCATGTCGTGATGGAGCGCGGTTTGCAGGCTGGTTGCGTGCGTCTCCGGGTCAGCGCCGTAGAGAGTGCCCATGGTTGCGACCATGACCTCGCGTGCGAGAACGCTTGAGATGAGGCCGATGCCGATCTTCCAGTTGAAGCCGAGCGGGGCAATTGCCGGCTCAATGAAGTGGCCGAGTCGGCCGATGAGGCTGTCGGGCAGTTCGGGCGAGATTGCATGGCCGCTTGCGAATTGAATGGGCAGATGGCCGAGAACCCAGATGCCCATTGTGACTGAGAGGATGACAGTGCCAGCCTGCTTGACGAAGACCCATCCGCGATCAACAAGACGCAACCCGAGCGAACGCAGCGTGGGCATGCGGTACTGCGGCAGCTCGAGGATGAAGGGCGTCTCGCTTGATTTGAGGATGGAGCTTTTGAGGATGCGCGCGGTGGTGAATGCGGCGACGCCGCCGGCAGCATAAAGGCCGAGCATGACAAGCGAACGCAGACCGAAGACACCGTGCAGATAGAAGATATTCGGGATGAAGGCGGCGATCATGAGCATGTACACGGGCAAGCGCGCGGAGCAGGTCATGAACGGCGTGACGAGGATTGTGGCGAAGCGGTCGCGCTTGTTTTCGATGGTGCGTGTGGACATGATGGCCGGGACTGCGCAGGCGTAGGCGGAGAGCAGCGGGATGAAGGCTTTGCCGTTGAGTCCGGTGGTGCGCATGACGCGGTCTGCAATGAGCGCGGCGCGTGCGAGGTAGCCGGAGTCCTCTAATACACCGATGAAGAGGAAGAGCAAAAGTATCTGCGGCAAAAAGACGAGGACCGAGGAGACGCCTTTCCATGCGCCGTCGAGGATGAGGGATTGAATCCAGACGTTGGGCAGCAGCGGACGAAGAAGATTGCCGCCTTGCGCGAGGATGTCGCCGAAGCCGTCGGAGAGCGGCTGGCCGAGCGCGAAGATGACTTCGAAGACTGTCATGACGACGACGAGAAAAATAAGCGGACCCCAGATGCGATGGAGCAAGACGGAGTCGAGCTTGTTGCTGGCACTCTCAGAGAGCGGTGCGCGGTAGCCGGTGTTTTTGCTGATTTGCGCGGCCCAACTGTGGGTGCTGGCGGCGTTGCCGAGGACGGGCAGCACCAGCGGCTTTTGCGGAATGCGGATGACGCCTTCAATCTCGGCCTGCTTCGACTCAAGGTCGTGGAGGAAGAGGCGAATGGCGTCGATGCCCGTGCCTTGCTTGGCGCTGACCTGTGCGACAGGCGTGCCGAGCTCGCGTGCGAGTTCGAGCGGGTTGATGGTTCCGCCTTGCGATTCCATCAGGTCGGTCATGTTGAGGAGGACCATGGTCGGCAGGCCGAGGTGAAGAATCGGCGCGGCGAGCATCAACTGGCGAGTAAGGTGCAGGGAATCGAGGACGAGGAGGACGGCGTCGGGGCGCGGGGTGCCGGGCATCTCGCCCTTGAGCACGTCGATGGAGACTTTTGCGTCTTCAGTGAAGGGGTCGAGCGAGTAGATGCCGGGGAGGTCGATGAGGGTGAGGTCGTTGCGGCCGACGCCGGCCATGCGGCCCATGTGCTGCTCGACGGTGACGCCGGGGTAGTTGGCAACTTTTTGACGCAAGCCGGTCAGCCGATTGAAGAGCGTCGACTTGCCTGAGTTGGGAGGCCCAATCAGCGCGACGGTTTTCAACTTTGCATTCGGTTCGGCGGTCCCAAGGGTCTGGGCGGGGGTACAACAGCTGCTCATCAATCGGCTCCGGCGGCCTGCTTGCTCTTGAAGATTTCTTCGTCGCGGCAGAGCTGACAATCCTGCGCGTTGGATACAGGGCGCACGCGGATGGACCGCGCCGTCTCCTGCCGAAGAGCCACTTCAATACCGTCCACGGCATAAACCGTTGGGTCACCGGCGGGGGCGCGGCGTAACATACGCACCCGAGCGTCAGGAACAAACCCCATATACATCAGATGGTTAGAGACAGCCGGGGGCAGATCCAGGGCTTCCAGGATTGCGTCTCCGCCTGCTTCCAGTTCGCTCAATCGGCTCAACCGGGTAACTCCCACGGGCCGCTTTTTGGGGAAGGCCCATAAATTACGACCAATACGGTCGTAATTCAGTGTACGTCCTTTATGCTCAGTGTTGCAAATGGCTTTCTGCCTGGGGAAAGCAGAGAAGAAACTCATTTGTGACCTCCGGACCAACTGAGTCCATTTTGAGAAAAGACACCCCAAGCTGCTTGTGATGGCAGTCACGCTGTTTATC
>CAIMNN010000488.1 GCA_903842845.1 uncultured Acidobacteriaceae bacterium
CACCGACTTCCCGATGTTCGAGTACGACGCCGAGCACAAGCAGTGGATGCCCGCGCACCATCCGTTCACGTCTCCGCATGAATCTGACATGGCCAACCTGCTGACCGACCCTGCGAGCGTGCGCGCGAATTGTTATGACCTCGCGATGAATGGACTGGAGCTTGGATCCGGTTCAATTCGTATCCACAGCCAGGATGTGCAGAAGCAGATATTCACTTCGTTGAAAATTTCAGAAGAAGAAGCCAAGGCCCGCTTCGGTTTCTTCCTGGATGCGCTTGAGTACGGCACGCCTCCGCACGGCGGCATCGCGCTGGGGCTCGACCGCATCGTAATGTTGTTGGCCGGCGCGTCCAGCCTGCGCGAGGTCATTGCGTTCCCGAAGACGGCGAAGGCGATCGACCTGATGGTTGACGCGCCGACGACCGTCACCGAGCAGCAGCTGAAGGAGCTGCACCTGCGCGTTGTGAACAAGAGCTAATTTTTTACTTAACCCGGGCTGTCAGTTCTTTCATGCAGCCCGGTATTTCCTTGTTCCATTCGTTCCAATCGTGTCCACCGGGCTTTGTGTGGAACTCATATTGGAAATTGCGTGCCTTCAATTTTTCTGCGAACCGTTTAATGGATGTATACATTGCTTCCTGCTCACCGGCAGTCATATAGATGTATGGCGTTGAATTCGGTTCTGCGCTTTCGACTAATTTGAATGGGTCGCGTGCATTACGCTGCGCGCTGCCGTTCGGCCCGAAGATAGATTCAAATCGTTTGGATTGCCAATAATGCTGCCAACTGAATTTGCGGCTTGGCACATCCACTGCCGGGCTGATGGCGCCAACAAATGAATATATTTCAGGATGAACCAATGCGGATGTAATTGCACCATATCCACCCATCGAAACTCCAACCACCGCACGGTTTTCGCGCTCTGTTTTTGCCGGGAAGCGCGACTCGACATCTGCAATCAGGTCGCGTGTTGTGTAGTCCTCATATTTGTCCTCGGGGTTTGCTTGCGAGTTTATATAGTAGCTGCACTCCTCGGCCGGCATGACGAGAATGTACCCCTTTGCTGCGTACTCAGATACCTGCGAGTAATTCGACCAATCGCGCACATCGCCGCCGCAGCCATGCAGCAAATAGACGACTGGAAATTTTGTTCCAGGGGCGATTGATGCAGGCAGAAAGACGCGGTACTTCATCTCGCGGCCCATGGAAGCGCTTGTGAAGCTGACGTCCTCCATGCGCGAACCTGCGGCAATCTGCGGATGATCCAGAAGCGGCACTTCTGCTTTTTTACATGCGGTCAGGAAAGTGCACAGCAGGACCAACGCCAGCGCAGTAGCGGACCTAGTGTGATGGTGCAAGAACATAATCAAGCGTCCTGTTTGATGGTAAAAAACTCCGGCAGCATGATGATCAACGCACCGGCGATCCAGAGGAAGTGTCCGATCAACGGATGGTAATGCTGGCGGCCGAAGAAGACCCAGGTTGAGATCATGCTCACCAGACTGAAGGCAATCAATGCCCAGCGCACCAGTCTGAGCTTGCTGAAGAAGCTCGAAAGCAGATAGAGACCCACGAAGACATTCAGCCAGCCGCTGAGCATGACAAGGAAGAGGTCGATGTCGAAGGTGGATTCATGTGAAAAGGGCATGCTGAAGGCGATGGAGGCGCACTTCCAGCCCAGCAGCGGATTTGCGTCATGCGCGCTGAGGCCGAGGGCGGGCAGAAAAAATGCAATTGCGAAAACCGCGATACCGATAATGCGGACCGACCAGGTTACGAGCGGGGAGAGTGCAGCTTTCATAATTTAAATCCACCTCGCGCACAAGTTTACAGAATCAGGGTTCGCCGCGCAGCATTTATCTGTCTGAGTCAAACGTATTTTCGCAAACAAAAAAACCGCCCATCGCGTACGATGAGCGGTCTCTTTATTTCAATTCAGCCTTTGTGCTTCTTTGAATCCACCTGCAAGGTTACCGTGACCTGCCGCTTTTCGCGCTGAATTGTTATTTGAATACTCTTGCCGTCATTGGCGTTGAGCGTGCGCTCCCAGTCGGCGATGGTGGTCATGGCATCGCTGCCCACCTTGAGGATGACGTCATGCGGCTTCAGCCCGGCGTACTCTGCCTCGCTCTTGCTGACCACCGTTCTGACGTAGAGTCCGTTTTCGAGGCCGAAGTAATTCGCCATCTGCGGCGTCAACAGCTCGACCGTCGCGCCGATATTCAGGCTCGCACCGCCCGTCCACCAATGGAACGGCTTACCCGAGGTCACCGGCTCGGCTCCGCTGGTCGCGTCAATCACGCCCATACCAGAGCTGCTGATAATGCTCAGGCCTTGCGTCTGAATCTGCTGCTGCATATTGTGGGCGATGATCCTGCGGTCGGCGAGTTCGGCTTCAAAGTGCAGAACCTTGCCGTCGCGGCAGACGGTCAACTGCACTTTTTGGCCGGGTGCAATCTCGTGCAGCATGCGCCGCGTCTGCTCGCTGCCCTCAACGCTCTGGTCGTTGACCTGGATGATTACGTCGTTCACATGCAGCCCGACCTTGCCGGCAGGCGCATCGTGGTCGATGAGCGTGATGACGGCGCCGCGCGAATCCTTGAGGTGAAGCTGCTGCTGACGGTCCTGGTCCACATCGGCGAGGTCGACGCCCAGATAGCCTTGCGAGCCGGTGTGCATCACTGCCGGGTTCGGCCAGGCTGAGTACTGCGTCACGTGCATGCTTTGCGCAGTCAGCGTGGTGGCCGCAAGAGCGATCATTACGCAGACTGGGGAAAGTCGTACAAAACTGTTGTTGGTCATCTCTGCTTTGCCTCGGGAAAGTCTTAAATCGAAAATACTGCATTTTTTTTACCCCATCGCTGTCTCCGTGATTGGCTCACGTAAGGCGCGGCTGGTTTGTTTACTGAATCTCAGGCATCTGGTTCAGAACATTCCTGGATGCGGTGCGGATGTGAATGTTCTGGTCAGAATTGGCAACGGTTGAAAGCACCTGGCGCACGCTGGTATCAGCGCCGGCAGGCACAAGGATGGCAATGGCATGGGAACGAATGCGCGGCTCGGGGTCGGTCAACACCGCTTGCAAAACCGCATTGCGCACCTTCTCATCCGCGGTGACGAACGGTTGCAGGCCATCCAGCGCGTTGTAGCGGACGCTCACATCCTGGTCGGTCGCCAGCGCGATGATGAGCGTGTCGAGAATTCCCTGGCACCCGTTGCTGCTGCGGCATTCGTTCGCGAGCAGTTCGATCGAGTTGTCGCGCACGCCGGGTGAGGCTGAGTTCTGACTGGCGAGCATGAGCAGTTGGCGTATCGACGGGTCGCTCAAGGAGCCGGAGATCTGGCGTGGCACAACCTGGTTGTAGCGAACCTCAACCATGTTGTTAAGCGGGTCGCGGGTGATGCTGGAGATGTTTGCGATCTCGGCTGAGCTTTGACTAGGCATGCTCAGGTCAACAGTTTTGATGGTGTCTGAGTTTGGTGTTGGATTGTAGCTGGCGGTGGCGGGTGAGACGCTTTCACGGCTGTTGGTGGCCAGATTAATGGCATGCGCGTTGGCGTAGAAGTAGCCGCCCAGCACGCCAACACCCGCGCCGATGACCAACATTAAAGCGGCGGCGACGGGCGCGGACTGCAATCCGGCAAAATTGTTTTGTAAATGCTGAGATAGACGTTCGTACCAGCGCTTGGGCGGGAGAGCCTCGATCGCTTCATCCAGACGGAGACGGGAGCGGGTGAGCAGATTTGCGTCAGGCTCTGCGACCGGATAAGTATCGGCGAGAAGTTTCAGCGCCTGTACTTGTTCCATCTCCTTTTTGCACTCCGGGCAAGTGTGAAGATGGCGATTCAGAATGTGCACCTGCTCATCGGTAAGTTCACCGTAGACCGAGAGAGCGATGTGTTCGTGAGCGATTTCGCAGTTCATAAATACGCCTTATGCCTCAAATCTTTCCTGTTCATTTCGACGTTCGCCCCTTCCACTGGTAAACCGGGGGACGATCCGTTTGACTACTGAAGTAACCGTTTCAGCGCACTTCCGAGAGCTGATTACGCAACTTCTTGGTCGCACGAAAGAGCGTGTTCTTGGCAGTTTCTTCCGTGGTGTTGAGCATTTCGCCGATGGTGCGGAGGCGAAGCCCTTGATAATGCTTGAGTTCAAAAACCGTCCGCTCGCGCGGGGTCAAAGTGTCCAGCGCCTGCTGAATACGCAGGCTCAAATGCTTGCGGTCAAGTTCGCGACCAGGGTTTGCATACGACCGGTCGTCTGAGACCGATGCCAGCCGGTCGATCTCTTCGCCGGAGTTGTCGAGCAGGATGGCGGAATCTTCGCGGCGAGTTTTTCTGCGGCGCAACTGGTCCAGGCAGAGGTTGGTTACGATTCGATATATCCAGGTATAAAAGGAGCACTCAAAGCGGAAGTTGCCGATGTAGCGATAGGCCTTTAAGAAGGCCTCCTGGTATACGTCTTCGGCGTCGTGCTCGGAGCCGGTGAGGTGCAGGGCAAGTCGGAGGACCTGGTGCTCGTAGGTATGGATGAGGGTATCAAAAGCGACGCGCGAACCGGCCTGCGCCTGGCGGATGAGTTCCATCTCCGGGGCGCGCTCCTGCATGCGGACGGCGTTGCGCTGCTGCCGCTCAGCCTCGCTGATGGCTTGCGTGCGCGAATGCGTGGTTGGGGAAGAGGAATCCATCGCTTGAGTGGATTGTACGCCGAATTGAGTGCTCCAATCTAGCGCCGAGCGGCGAAGCGAGAGAGAAGCCGAGTTACCATCCATAAAATATCCCCTAAACCCATGGCTAGTGGTGGTTTGACGGTGCCGTGGTGTGCGGGTGAGCGTGGAAAATGAAGAATCTTTGAGAGTGGGGGCAGACGTTAGACTGGGCGTATGAAAAGCGGAATGGGCAGTTTATTTGACGAGCCGGAGAATGAGCCGGCGGCTGGGCAAGTTGCTGGTAATAAAGACGTTGCGCTGACTGCGCATTGCGACGGCGGGTCGAGGGGCAATCCCGGGCCAGCTGGGTACGGCGCGGTGGTTGAGGATGATGCGGGAAAGATTTTGGCGCGGTTGAATGGGTTTATAGGGATAAAGACCAACAATGTGGCTGAGTACTCGGGGTTGCTGGCGGTGCTGCGCTGGACGGTTGCCGAGGGGCACACGCGGCTTAAGGTGGTTGCGGACAGCGAGTTGATGGTCAAACAGATGAAGGGGATTTATAAAGTGAAAAGCCCGGACCTGAAGCCGTTGTGGGAAGAGGCGAAAATTCTGACAAAAAAATTGAAGGAATTTCGCATCGAACACACATTGCGCGGCGGGAACAAAGAGGCCGACCGGCTGGCGAACGAGGCGATGGATGAGGGGATGAAGGGGAAACGGGCGTGGTGAAGCGTGACCAGGGACTAGTGTGGAGCCAGTAGAAGCATACGGAAAGGAATAGAAACGAATTGAAATACCGCGCCGAGGTGGATGGACTGAGAACCGTTGCCGTGCTGCCCGTGATCCTGTATCACGCGGGGTACAGCGCGTTCAGCGGCGGGTACATCGGCGTGGATGTGTTTTTTGTTATCAGCGGCTACCTGATAACCACCAACATTGCGAGCGAGATTGAGGCGGGGAACTTCAAGCTGTTGAAGTTTTATGAACGGCGCGCGCGGAGGATATTGCCGGCGCTGTTTTTTGTTTTGCTGGTTGCGGTGATTGCGGCGCTTTTTATTTCAAGCAAGAGCGAGTTGGATGGTTTCGGGCGAAGTCTATCGAGCGTGTCGGTTTTCCTTGGTAATGTATTTTTCTGGCAGACGGCTTCTTA
>CAIMNN010000489.1 GCA_903842845.1 uncultured Acidobacteriaceae bacterium
CGCAGCACAATTAAAACTCTGTTACAGGTCGGCCCTGTCCTCTGACCAGTTCAGAATGCCTTTACGAATGATGTAGAACAGACCAATGGCTACAAATCCGAGGTAAACAACCATCTCCCAGAAGCCAAAGAAGCGCGAGCCGGTCAATTCGGGCAATTTTCTATAGATAACTGCCCACGGCATCATGAACACACCTTCAACATCGAACAGGATGAACAACATTGCAACCATATAAAAGCGGACGCTGAAGCGTCCGCGCGCGTCGCCCTGCGCCACCATGCCGCACTCGTATGTCTCCTGTTTAACCTTGGAAAAGCGCTTGCGCCCGACGAACCACGAGGCAATCACCATGAACGCTCCCAGTCCGAACGCAAAACAGATATGCATCAACAGGGGTAGGTACTGCCAGTAATAGGGCGTCGACATCGGCAAGCTCCTCTTAAAATGTACGCCCACACACGGGGCGCGGCAGTCTTTCAGGACTGATGGGCTGCGTTTCAAACGACCGAGGAATTGCCGTAAGAAGAGCAACAGACCGCTGACCTCAGCTTAGGTTCCAGCACGTGCCTCAGTCAAGGAACCGCAACGGGAAAAAGCCCGCGCAGAAAGAGCGGTTAATTTTTGACTTTTAATGCGATTGGCGTCCGCATAGCCTGTTAATCTCCGTTCACCACAACTCACAGAATTCAATTCCTCTGAGGTCCACACATGGCAATGCTCAAGCCCCTCGTCAGCTTCAAAAAGTCAGCTATTCAAGCCCTCGCGCTGTTACTGTTCGTCATTACCATTGCGGCAATCCCCGCCCGCGCCCAGCAGACCGAAAACGAAAAAGCCGTCTGGAAGCTCGAGAACTCCTATTGGGAGTACGTCAAAACGCTCGACCTCGTAGGCTACAAAACCCTGTGGCATGAAAATTTCATTGGCTGGCCCTCCATGAACTCCGAGCCCGCGCGCAAAGACCACATCACTGACTGGATCAAAGCGGAAACGGACAAGGGATACAAGATGGAATGGTTCTCACTCAAGCCCGCAGCCAGTCATGCCACTGAAAACGTCGTGGTGACTCATTACTGGATCACTTCGCGTTGGGTTGACGGCTCCGGCCACGGCGAACCTTCCACCTCGCGTATCCACCACACTTGGATCAAAACGGCGACTGGCTGGCAGATCATCGGTGGAATGTCCTCGCCAGTTCCTGCTAATTGACCTCTGAGGCGGCGATTGTTTTCGGACTATCATTGAAACAGCATGAAGCATCCAAAACAGGCAAAGAAAAAATCGCCGCCCTACCCGTTCATCCTTGAAGCGCTGGAGCCACTGGAACCAGCGCTGAAACGCATGTTCTCGTGCACTGCCGTTTACATCGGCGACTTGCTCGTCTTGATGCTGCGCGACTCTGACAAATCACCGCAAGACAACGGCTTATGGCTGGTTTTATCAGAAACAATTAAACCCTCGGTCAAAGCACTCCGCAAAGAGTTCCCCTCCCTTCGCAAGATCGAGCTTCTCGGCGACTTTATCTCGCACTGGCTGCTCATCCCCAGTGACAGCCCGCACTTCGAAGAGGAATCTCTCCACGCCTGCGACCTCGTACTACGCCACGATTCGCGCATAGGGCGCATTCCAAAGTCCCGCCGATAGCAGAATCATTTCAGGAATCATCACCTCTGTTCCGTTCCAATACAGGCTCAGTACCCCGGTACTCTCGCAAATAAAACTCGCAACCGCGATGATGAATGTGAGCATGGAAAGGTGAACATGAGCACAACCGCACTCCCGGCAATTGTCAACGCAGGCTTCGCGCCCAGGGTCAAGGCTGCGCCGCGTCGCGCCGTTACCCCGCAGGCCGGACGAGCCATTGAACGCCTCGCCCATGCAATCGAATACCTCACCGACGAGTACGTCCACGAACGCGGTTTCCTCAATCCCGCCGACGCGCGCATGGAGGCCGTTCAACTCCTGATGCGCCTCAACCGCGAGGTCTACTACGAGTGCCCGGTTGTCCCCACGCTCGGCGAACGCTGCCGCTCGCTCATGCAGAAGTTCATTGCCCACTCGCATTGACGCCTGTCAAACCTGCTAACCTGATTGCGTGTTGCGGACCATTTATTCGAGAGCCATCATCCTATTTGTATTGAGCCAGTTGGGCTGCGTGCTCCTGCACGCCCAGTCGGTGAATTCACCCACGCACCCAACGCTCACATTCCCCAACTGCGATACTGCATACCCGTTACGCATCGTCGCCTATGGCGACCAGCGCTACGCTGACCCTTCTATCACCAAGGGCACCAACCCGCGCGTGCGTAAATGGCTCTCCGCGCGAGTCGCTGAAGAAAAGCCGCAGCTTCTCTTTCTTACCGGCGACACGCCCTTCATCGGTTCGCAAGCCGCCGACTGGCAGGACTTCCAAAACGAAACCGCGCCCTGGCGCGCAGCAAAAATCCTCATCCTGCCGACCATCGGCAATCACGAGATTCGCGACAACCCGGAAAAGGGAATCAGCAACTACTTGAATAATTTTCCTGAGATAGAGCGCCACCGTTTCTATTCCGCGCTCTGCGGACCGGTTGAAGTCATCTCGTTGGACATGACCTCATACCTCGGTAAAGCCAGTGACCAATCGCGCTGGTTCATCAGCCAGCTCGACCACATCCCCGCGCAGGTGCAATTCCTCTTCATCCTCTTCCACATGCCCTGGATGGCCGACAAACAATCGCAGATGGTCGCCAACCTGCCCACACACGGAACGCTTCTGTTGCGCGACCTGCTCGATGAACACATCGCAAAGGTCAAGCCCAAGGTCATCGTCGTCAACGGCCACATCCACAACTACGAGCGGTTTGAGCGCAGGGGCGTGGAGTACATCGTCACCGGCGGCGGCGGCGCTGAGCCCTACCCGATATTCCTCCGCGGCGATGAGGACCTGTATAAGGAATCAGGTTTTCCGGTCTACAACTACGTCACCATGGACATTCAGAACGGCAAACTGACCGCAACACTGTGGAAGGTCAAAGATCCGGATGCCGATTCGTTGACCGTCGAGGCCAAAGACCACTTCACGCTCACCGCGCCAACAACGAAATAAATTTTGATGTAGTTGCCTTCCATCC
>CAIMNN010000490.1 GCA_903842845.1 uncultured Acidobacteriaceae bacterium
GCATCGAAGGCTGGCCAGGTGTCGGGCTCGCAAGAGACGTTCACGCGTCTGCGCCAGTACCGTCTGCTCCTGCTCGCCGGCTACGCCATCATCGACAACGCATCGTTCCCCATCATTGGCGACCCACAGAAGGCTTACGACACATATCTTGAGCAGCTCGTCGCCGATGCCAAGGCTGCTGTGGATAAAGCTGTCGAACTCGGTGTAGCTGACCCGAACCGTATCGGCGTCACGGGCCACAGCCACGGCGCGCTGATGACGGCGAACCTCGTCGCGCATTCTGAACTCTTCCGCGCCGGCGTTGCAACCAGTGGGTCGTTCAACAAAACTCTCACGCCTTTCGGATTCCAAAACGAGCAGCGTTCGGTTTGGGAGGCGCCCGATGTCTACGTGAAAGTCTCGCCGTTCTTCGTCGCCGACAAGATCAAGACGCCACTGCTCATCATCCACGGTGAAGAGGACGCCAACCCCGGTACGACGCCGCTACAGGCGCACAAGCTGTTTGAGGCGATACGCGGCAACGGCGGGACGACACGCCTGGTGATGCTGCCGCACGAGCCACACTGGTACACGGCGCTCGAATCGAACGAGCAAGAGGTTTACGAGATGCTGACGTGGTTCGACAAGTATGTGAAGAACGCGCCGGTGAAGTAATTGATCCAGCAAAAAAATCCCAGGTCACTCAACCGAGGCCTGGGATTTTATCTTGATGCGAGAAGAAATTACTCCGCGATGCTGAACTCCCATCCGCAGTACATGCCTTCAGGCGCGTCAGGCGGGCAATGGATGCAGCGGGTCACGATGCGCGTGTCGATGGTGCGCGCGAAGACTGAGAACTCAACGACGCCCACGCTCTTGCAGGGGAAATCGTCGAGACCCTTGCGACGCCTCGCCTCTTGCACGCGGCAAATATCCATATAAAAACTGAGGCGGCTGCGGTCTTCCGACCAACGCGTGTGCTGCTTGTTGATGATGCTATAAAGGCGTAGATGGAGCGCCTGCTCCAGCGCTGCTAGTCCGCCATTCTCTGGAATTTCGAAGGTGCTCATGATGCGCCGCGCTTCGACGGCCGCAAAACGCTCCCACGACTTTGTGTCGAGAGCGATGGCTGCATCCATTCCATACTGCTCCTCGGCCGCGAGGAACCAGCAACCATCATGGGCAAGCCAGTTCTTGGCAAACATCTCAAGCGCGAGTAACAGCTCCTCGCGGTCCATGACGTCAAATCTTTTGATGGGTGGCAGCAACACACTCTCCTCTTGGAGCGGTGGTGGAACTCAGTTAATACCAGTGCGGAGGTAGGCTATCAGGTCGGTCATCTGCTCGTCGGTGAAGCGGCCAGCAAAGTTTGGCATTTTGTTTTTGCCGAAGTTGACTATTCGTGCGATTGCCGCGTCGGTGGCCGGACCGCCGTTGGGCAGCATGCCCTGCTCGCCGATGTGGTGCAGGCTGGGGGGAGCGGGCTTAAGCGCGAGGTCGTTCTCTTCGTGACAGTGTGCGCAGCGGGAGTCGTAAAGTTTTTTGCCAGCGAGTTGCTCAGGCGTCAGTTCTGGCGCGCTGTGGCAGGCGGAAAGTGTGAGCGCGACGAGAATGAGCGCGCAGAAAAAAAAGGTGACTCGCATCAAGAATATTTTAGCCGCATGGTCTTCCCACGTCCCCAACTTCGAGGGACGTGGGGCACCCGATATTTTTGAC
>CAIMNN010000491.1 GCA_903842845.1 uncultured Acidobacteriaceae bacterium
CTGCGCCCGCAACGGCGATGTAATAAGCGCCAGCGCGGCCAGCATCAACGCCAACAGGGAGATCAATGCAAATCTCTTCATCCGATCCTCCCATGGAAAGTGTTGTGCGATGGCATCAGGTTCTTGTTCCCGCCGCCTCCACCGCCGCCGTTCTGATGGCACGCATAGCAGTTCACACTGTTGTATACATAACCACTCACGCCTTGATGCTGGTTGTCCGTCTTGCTCTTGGTGTGGCAGCTGGTGCAGGTGAAGACCGAGTAATCATTTGAGTTGGTATGGCAAACCGAGCAAACGCCATTTGCGCCGCCGTGATTAACATTGAACCACGTGTGATTGAACGTCGCACCAGCCCACGAGGTTGTCGTGTGACAGGTTTGGCAGGTGGTCGGATAACCAGCAGCCTTATGGTTCGGGTTTGTCGTCCCGTTGTATTGCGCGCTGTGGCAGCTGTAGCAATCCGTCGGCGTGCCCGCGTACACATTGTTGATGTGGCACAGATTGCACGCTGTCGTTATGTGCGCCCCCGTCAGCGGGAATGGCGTGTTGTTGTGGTTGAACGTTGATGGCGACCACGCCGTCGTCGAGTGGCACATATCGCACGTTGTCGGGAAGCCCGCAGCCGCATGGTTCGGATTGTTCGTGTTGTTGTAATCCGTCATGTGGCAGCCGTTGCACGTCGTCGGTAGTGATGTGTAGTTGTTGTTCACATGGCAGGTAGTGCACGCAACCGTAACATGCGCACCTGTCAGCGGGAACGTCGTGTTGTTGTGATTGAACGAGGCCGGTATCCACGCTGTCGTCGAGTGGCACACATCGCACGTCGTCGGGAAGCCGACCTGCGCATGGTTCGGATTATTCGTATTGTTGTAATCCGTCATGTGGCAGCCGTTGCACGTCGTCGGCAGCGATGTGTAGTTGTTGTTCACGTGGCAGGTCGTGCAAGCTACCGTCGTGTGCGCGCCCGTCAGCGGATACACCGAATTGTGGTTGAAGGTCGAAGGCGACCACGCCGTCGTCGTATGGCACGTTTCGCACGTCGTCGGGAAACCGTCCTGCAAATGCGGCGGATTGGTTGATTTGTTGTAATCCGGCATATGGCAGCCGTTGCATGTCGTCGGAAGCGACGTGTAGTTGTTGTTCACGTGGCAAGTAGCGCACGCCACCGTAGCATGTGCACCCGTCAGCGGATAAACCGAACTATGGTTGAACGTTGCAGGTGACCATCCCGCCGTGGTGTGGCAGACGGCGCAGGTGTTCGGGATTCCCGATGATACGTGTGGCGGATTGTTCGTATTGTTGTAATCCGTCTTGTGGCACGTGAAGCAATCCGTCGGCAGGTTCAGGTACTGGTTGTTCACGTGGCACTGCGCGCAAGGTACGTTCTTGTGCAAGCCCGTCAGGGGGTAGTTTGTATAAACCGTGTGGTCAAAGCTCGCGTTCAGCCAGCTTGCTGTCGTATGGCATGCACCGCAATCATGCGGTAGATTGGTCTGCACGTGTGGCGGATCGTTTGTGCCTGCAAAATCTTTCTGATGGCATGCGTAGCACGACGAAGGCGTGTTTTTGAAATTGTTGTTCAAATGGCAGGCAACGCACGGCAGCGTCGCGTGCATGCCCGTCAGCGCATAGCCGGTAAACTTCAAGTGATCAAACGCCGCGCCGAACCACGTGTCCATGCTGTGGCAGCTCTGGCACGTTGTCGGGAACTTCGCCGTCACGTGGTCTATCACCTGCGTCCGGTAATCCTGCTGATGGCAACTGTAGCAATCGGTCGACAGCCCCACAAACTGCCCCGTCGCTGCGCCCTTGTGGCAGGATATGCAATCCAGCATCGCGTGCGCACCCACCAGCGGGAACCGGTTGTTGTGGTCCTGTATCTGTTTCATGGATACATTCCAACCCTTTACCGAGTGGCATTTTGCGCAATTCGCGCCAAACTGTCCGCGGTGAATATCCGCATGGCAATCCGAGCAGCTCTTGCCCACCTTGCTGAACACCAGCGACGTGTGGCACTTCATGCACGGCACTTCCTGGTGCATCCCCTTCAGCGGATAGCCGGTCTGCGCGTGATTGAACTCCGGAATGTTGCGGATAGGTTTCCAGCTCGTATATGTGTGGCAGTTCTGGCAAGGAATATTCAGCGAGCCGTGCGGGTTCTTCACCTTCGCCTTCGGCGCAGCACTGCCTGCCTGCGTTTGCGCGGCATGAACCACCGCCACAATTCCAACCGCAGTTGCTATCACTAACGCGAATAGGAGAAATTTGCGCATTCGCAAGAATCGTTTCATTGTGCACCTGCCATGGCCATAAATTCAGGTTGACTGTGAGAGTTCATCGTTTGACCCGTTCCATGGAACGGAACAGCAACTCGTGAACTCTTCTCTTGTGGCACACCGTCCGAGTGGCAAGCTGCACACTCCTTCGGCGTCGGTTTGTAGAAGAGCACCATCTGCCCCTCCACTTCTTTCTTCAACATGTGGCAAGAGCTGCAAGACGTGTTCTGGTGTCCGCCCTTCAATGAGAAGATCGTCTTCTCGTGGTCAAACAACGAGGGCTTCCACTTGTTGTTGTTGTGGCATTCCGCGCATTCATTGGCCCGCGCGCCGAACTGCGTCGAGTGCGGATTCTTGTGGCAGTCCTCGCACTTGGTCGACGCCGCGGCAAAGTTCACGTGCAGCAGTGTCCGCTCCAGGTTTGGCGGCTGATGGCAATCCTTGCACGCAACCGCGTGGTGCGTACCCACCAGCGCAAACTTCGTCGCATCATGGTTAAACTTCGTCAGGTCCTTCCACTCCTTCGTCGAGTGGCAAACCTCGCAGCCCAGCCTGTGCCCGTCCACCTTCACAGCCATGCGCTCAGCAAACTGCCCCTTATGTATATCGTCATGGCATGCGTCGCACTCCATGCTCTTGAAGTGGAACAGCGCAACCTCGCTCCCGCGCTCCGGCTTGTGGCAGTCATTGCACGCCACCGCAATGTGCGAGCCCGTCAGCGGGAAGCGCAGCTTATCGTGTTGCGCACGCTTGAAGCTCGACGTCTTCCACGTCATGCCCGTGTGGCATTGCTCGCAGCGGTTCTTGTATGGCGCAGCCGCAAACTGCCCGCCGTGCGGATCCTTGTGGCAGTCGATGCACTGCGCGAACTTTATCTTGTACTGCGTCTGCTTGCCCGCTGGCCTATGGCACGAAGCGCACTCAACCTTCTCGTGCGGCCCCGTCAACGCATACTTTGTCTTCGCATGGTCGGCAACAGTAAACGTCGTCGGCTTCCAATCCTTAACTGTATGGCAGCTCTCGCACTTGCCGCCGTCGGCGCGCTGCTTGAACTGCCCCTCATGCACATCCTGGTGGCAATCAGCGCACTGCCCAAATGTCATCGTTTTCTTGAAGTCCACCGACTTGTGGCAGCTCACGCAACCAACCTGCTGATGCTTACCCAGCAGCGCAAACTTTGTCTTCGAGTGGTCAAACGTCGTGGTAAAGCTCGACTTCTTCCACGTCGACGTAGTGTGGCAGCTTTCGCACGGCTTGTTGAACTCTCCGTGATGCGGATCGTTATGGCAGCTCGCGCACGTAGTAAAGTTCAGCCCCGTATATTTCGGCTGTCCATCCGCGCCCGGCACATGGCACTTCGCACAAAGCACCTGCTGATGCGCCCCGCTCAACGGATAGCGCGTCTTGGCATGGTCAAATCCATGCTCATCGATCTTTGCACTCTTCCAGCTCATCACGTTATGGCAGCGCGTACACTCAGCGCCGAACTTTCCCTGGTGCTTGTCCTCATGGCAACTCGAGCATTGAGTCTGCAAGCCCAAGAAGGTGTGGCTCAGGTCTTTTTGCTTCAGCAGCGCCCGTTCCGCCTGCGGAATATACTTCGCCTGGTGACAACTGCGGCAATTCGTTATCTCCGCATGTTTGCCCTGCAATGGGTACCCCGTCTTGCTGTGGTCAAACCCGTGAGGCGTAGGATCCCAGTGCAGCATCTGGAAGCCTTCGCCGTTGTGGTCCGAGTGGCACTTCACGCAGTTCGTGTTCTGCGCACCCGTGTTCGGAAAAGTCGAGTGCAGACCGCTGTGCTGGTTCAGTTCCTTCTGAATCTCCTGATGGCAATCCGTGCAATGAAACGCCCGCCCCGACACTGAATTGACATGACATTGATTGCAGTTTCCGCTGCCCTCAAGCCCATGGTGAGCCTTCGACAACGGGCCAGGGGATATCTGCGCCCCGATTACTGCGCAGCAAAAAAGTTCAAAGAGCAGAAAAAATGTAGCCGCCAGCTGCGCCCCGGATGCGCCGACACCAAAATTTCTTTTTGAAAACGACCTCTTCTGCACGAACTCTCCAGCAATCCGCTTGCATGTATTCGCCGAAACGGGGAACAAAACCAGTCAAGAGCTTTTATGGCTCGAACGCGCGGCAAGACAACGGATTGAAAGATTGACGCAATCAACTAGCCGCAGTGAGCAAAATGTACATGACAATTTGGTAATGAACAATTAATGATCTGATGTACCAGTGAGTGCAGGGAAATTAAATGTGATGCATTTAAAAGTTGTACGATCAACGTGACCAGAGCCGCCTTTGAAGCAGCTTCTTTTCATACCAACCCAGATATTTATTTGGCAAACTCACTTTGATGCGTTTGCGTAAGCGAATTAGTTCAAATTCGTTTAAGGATGAGATTTTGTAGACTGTTGAGCTGTCAAAGATTCACATAGGCCCGCCAAATCAGCGGACTTTCGTATTTCGACACTTGGTCTTTCATGCTGGAACATATCTATCGACACATGGATATGCCTATGTTCAACTGGTACTACAAATACCCGCCCGGAGAATTTTAGTGAGTTCGCAGCCGTTCCTGCATAATGATCGTGATTTGCAGGAGCAGGGCATGTGCGCGCGCTTTCTATTAAGTCTGTTGAAGTTTACGCTCTTTGCGTTGCCATTGCTCTGCTGGCCTAACCTGGAATCCTCATTCTCAACACCAAAGCTTGCTCTGCTGGCTCTCTCCTGTCTGCTTCTATGCGTGTATTTACTTTGCAACCGGTCACTCTTCTCCATCGATCTTTCAACTGATTGGCCGATTATGCTTTGGCTGGTCGCTCTCTCCATCAGCACTGTTTTCTCGCGCAATGCACAACTGGTCCCGCTTCTGATTGCTTTGCTGCCGGCCGCACTCTTTTATCTCCGCCTTGTGCCCGGCAACCCACTCCGCGTGCTCTGGCTGGCATCGCTGCTGCAAGCCGCCATAGTGCTCATGCAGTTCGCCTCTCTTGATCCAATGCGGCTGATGGGCTGGCTGGCTGATTCCTTTTCCTCGCCTCGCATGCGCATGTACGGCACTCTTGGTAATCCTGATTTTGTTGCAGCATGGACCACGGCTCTTCTCCCAGTGGCTTACTACTGGGTTCTTGCGCCTGCTCGCAATCGCTCTGTAATTATCCTGCGCAGCTTGGGGCTTCTACTTGTATTTACCGCTCTTGCCACAACTGCTTCACGCATCGTTTGGTGTGTCCTGCCGCTGCAATTTCTTTTCCTGCTTCTGGTCACTGGACGCACTACCGGCCTGCCAGCCAAATTCAAGTGGTTTGTGCCTGCGATGCCGCTCCTCGGGCTGCTGCTCATATTCCTGTTGCCGCTACATCTGCCCGTACGCTCACTCTCTGTAACCGTCTCGGGCCGTCTCCACCTCGATCGCATCACCCTCGCCAACGCAAGGCAGGTGCCATTTACCGGCTATGGCGCAGGCAATTATCAATCAGAATACGACCAATGGCAGCAGGATCAGGCTCAGGATTCATCGAACTCGACCTTCGCCGGCCACACTCAGCACGCTCACAACGATGCTCTTGAATTCTTTGTCGAGTATGGATGGCCTGGCGCCGTGGCATTTGCAGCGCTCTGTCTCTGGCTCCTCTGGCGCATTCTGCGCTCCATCTTCTCCGGCGCGTCTGCCAACTGGTGGGCTGCTGCAGCTAGCGCTCTTTCTCTGCTCGTCATCTCACTCGTTGATTTTCCCTTCCACCGCCCCGCCGAGTGGGCGCTGTTCTGCATCTGTGCAGGCATCCTCGCTTCCACCGGCACTTCTATTCAATCTGAACCAAAACTTGAAAGGCATAACAATGATTAAGAAAGCGTCACTCGTACTCTTCTGCATGGTTCTTTCCCTCTCGGCATTGGCCATCGGCATAGCCGCCACCAGCCAATACCAGGAAAAGGAAAACGCAATCCGGAAAAGCTGTGAACTTGGCTACGGCCGCCCGGGTTCTTCGCCCAGTCAACTTGGGTCACAATACTTCACACCTGAAATTCATCTGGCCACTCCATCCTCCTCATCACCTTCAGCGTCCGGCGCAGTCTCTTGCCTCAGGCCCGGCGCCAATGGTGAGATTCTTATCAGGGGCAAAATGCCGGAGGGCACCAAGTTCGTCGTCGAAAACGATGACATCAACATCACCTCGCAAACGCAGGTCGCAGGCATCACTCATTTGGTTGTCAGCGTTTCTCCCAACGCCATGCCCGGCAGATACAACGTCACTGCTTTTGCGCCTGTAACCTGCTCCAGCACTACCATTCCCGCAGCCATCATTGCAGCGCAAATGGAGTGGCACCTCGTCGCTAGCAATGGATGGCGTATTGACCTCACTAACACCGCCACCGGTTGTTCCTACGAGGCCTACAACAAATCACGCCAATACAAGGCAAGCTTCACGCGCGGTAGTGAGGCAAAACCCTTCCGCGAACTCTCGGCCGAATACGACTACAACGTCTACGACAAAGAGGCTCACTTCAAGATCTCACCCTATTCACCCATTGATACCGGCGGAGTAAAGTCAATGACCCAGGAAGAGATGGTGGCTATCACGCAAAAGATGGCTGACCCGCATATCTCGCAAGCCGAGCGGCAGAAGCTCATCAAACAGATCCAGGACTATCAGTCGTCTATGAAACAGTCCTTCGCGAAGATAAATGAGGAGTCTCGCCCATTCAGCTGTTCTGATCTCACGCTCAAAACCGCAGGTGGAAAGGTTACCGGCACCATGGACTGTTCCAATGACCCCGGCAAACTCACCGTCACCGGCACCTATAAATACGTCAGCTACTAAGCAGCGCTCACATCATAAGCTGGACGACGCCATCGCACGGACGGCGTCCAGCTTATGATTGAAAACTGCATGCTAAATCTTTACCGCTGGCCTTTATGGCCGTCTGTCGTATCATCGGCTCAGATGCAACTGGAACGGGGGACGCCCTTGAGCGATGAGAACAAGCCAAGCGCAGAACAGATCGAGATCTATAACAAGATGATGGCCGTGGCTATTGAGCAGGCGCGTTACGGCCGCACCGAAGGTGGAATCCCCATCGGTGCCGCTGTCTTTACGCGTGACGGCCATCTTGTGAGCCGCGGCCACAACCGGCGCGTGCAACAGAACGACCCAAGCATGCACGGCGAAACCGACGCCTTCCGCGCGGCAGGCCGGCAAAAGAGCTACAAGAACCTCATCATGGTCACGACACTTGCGCCCTGTTGGTATTGCAGTGGACTGGTCAGGCAGTTCGGCTTCGGCATGGTCATCGTCGGCGAAAGCCGTACCTTCAAAGGCGGAATCGATTGGCTCCGCGAGAACGGCATCGAAGTCGTCGACCTCGACAGTGGCGAATGTCGCTTGTTGCTCGAAGGCTATATCGCCGAAAATCCAGAGATCTGGCATGAAGATATCGGCGTGGAATGAGACACCGAACAAACCCAATATAGTGAAATGAAAAGGCCCTCGAAATATCGAGGGCCTTGTTGTTGCGGTTTGCGATTCGGATGAGTTAGAACTCCAGCTTCAACGACATCTGAATCTGCCGTGGCGCGCCGATCGTGTGCGTGACAATACCCAGTCCAGACGGGCAGCTGTAGAAGTTGTTCACCGCGCCGCTGGTTCCGCAACCGGTCGGCATTACTTCAGTTCCAGTCACAGGGAAGGCGTTGTAGTACGCGTTCTGTGACACCTCGTTGCCCGGCACGTCAAAGCTCGACGTGTTGGTCAGGTTGTATACGTCAAAGGTGTACTTGAACTTGTATTTCTCCCGGATGCTTAAAGTCTTGATGAGCGATACATCCGCGCGCTTCTGGAACGCCTGGCGGAAGATGTTGCGCTGACCGGATGTAAAGCCCGTCTCAAATGGGTCGGTTATCGGAATTGCGCCGCCGAGCCCGCCAGCCGGGAGCAGAGGCAGCGTGAAGCAAGCTGCATTGAGTGCAGCGCCGGATTGCCCCAGCGTTGGCGTCCATGCGCCGGAGTGCCCCGTCAAAGCCGTCTTCGGCGTGCAACCATTGGCGAGCGGAACAATGGGGTTGGTGATGCCGTCTGCCGTTGAGTAGAAGATGCTACCCACCGCGCCGGAGAAATCAATGATGGAGTACGGCTGTCCGCTTTGCAAAACAGTCAGTCCGACAAGTGACCAGTTGTTCTCAAGCTTGCCAAGCAGCGAGTGCTCGTTGCCTATCTTCGGCATGGTGAAGACGAAGTTGAAGTTGATGACGTGCGTGCGGTCAAAGTCCGCCGAGCCGTAGCTCTCGCGCAAATTCAACGGGTTGTTGCCGTTGAAAAAGAGCCCCAGTCCGCTCTGCTCGTCCAACGCATGCGAGTAGGTATAGCTGACGCCTACCTGCACGCCGTGGCTCATTCGCTTCTCAATGTGCGTTTGCAGCGCGTTGTATGCGTCAACGCCCGCCGCCTTGTAGCTGAGCGATTCAGCCGCGTAGCCGATGTATGGAACGCGTAGATCAACGTTGCCGCCCTCGTAAGTGGAAAGATATGGAGTGCTGTCAGGCAGGTTGATGGGCCCGCCATAGTTCGGGTAGCTCACCTGGTAACCGTAGCTGTAATTCTGCTGGAAGTTGCCACCCGCGAGTGTGGGGTTGGTTGTCGAAGCAATATTCGGCTGGTTGAAGGGAACCGGGATCACCTGGTGGCGGCCGAGATTGCCCACATAGCCAACTTCGATCATCAGGTCGTTGCGCGGCTGCCACTGAAAGTCCAGCGTGTAGTTCATCGTGTACGGCAGCTTGTTGGCGCGGTCGTAAACGCCAAGTGAGATTGGCTGACCGTATTGATTCACGATTGCATCTGCATTGGGCAAATAGTTTGCAAGGTCAGATGCCTTCGGATTTGAAGGCGGAGGCAACAGCGAACCACCGTAGGGATTCTCAAGGTTGCCCGTTGAGTTCGAGCCGCCGCAAGTCGGAATGTAACCCTCATACAGATAGCGCGATTCCACCGGACAGTTCGACACATTGACGAAAGGCAACTGCTGATTGACGCCGAACGGACCGCCAGTCACAGTTCCGATTGCGTAGCCGGGCGAGAAGTAGCTGAAAAGCTCGCCGCGGTCGTAGTAGAAGCCGCCGCCCGCGCGCACAACCAGCTTGTTGTGCATAAAGCCGGGCTGCCACGCCGCCCCAATGCGAGGTGCAATGCCCCACTGACGGCCGGTCAGCGTTGTGTTGCTCACTCCCTGCGTGCCGTTCTTGTTGTTGCCTGCGATGATCAGGCCCGGATTGCTGATTGTGTCCGAGCTGACGTCATAGGAGTAGCGAGTCGGGTCAAAGTTGAAGATGCGCCCATATTTTTCCGTCAGCCCGCCATCCCAGTCGTAACGCACACCCGCCGTAAGCGAGAGTGTCGGTGTTATCTGGAACTTGTCCTGCGCATACGAGCCCAACTGGTTCGAGCGGTAGTAGCGGTTCGCATCGCCTTGCAGGAAGCTCGAAACATAGAAACCCGTAGCTGAGCTGCCCGGCGTAACGTAGCCCTGGATCATCTGGCTGAAGTCATCGGTGGCCACTGAGCCTGTGCCGGTGCGCTTGTCTATCGTGTTCAGCTGCGTGTACGTGAAGCTCATGCCAAACGAGAGCTGATGCTTGCCGAGTACCCAGATGGCGTTGCCGCTCGGCGCCAGACGATTTTGGAAGACGCCCGTGTTTGGCGCCTGTCCTTCAGCGTTGGGTCCAATATTCAAAATGGCCTGATTCAAACCGGAAGGCTGATATCCGCCGAAGACGTTATAGATCGAGATGCCAGGGAAATAATTGGAGCCGAAGACATTGATGGCGCCGGTTCCCGCAGAGCCGCCGGGAATCGAACTCGGACCGAATGCCTGCGTGTTCATGCCGTAGTTCTTCTCGCGGATCACGCCCAGCGTCTCTGTAGTGCTCAGGTTCGACTTCAACGTGTAACTGTTGATGATGGAGAAGACTTGTGTGCCCGAGTCAAGATGCTCGGTGAAGCCGGGAATGCTGGAGTACGCATAAGGCGAGATTGTCGGGTCATGCTGGTAGTAGTACTTTAACGCTACTGTGTCTCTTCCAGTTGCATTCCAATCCAGGTCCACAACCGCCTGGTCCGCAGTGAACAGGCCCGTGCCGGGGATGAATGCATTCGTGAAGTGAGCTGGCGTCGGGCCGGCGCCATTGGTTGCGTCATTCGGAATAAGCCACTTGCCCGACTCGCCTGGCAACGCTGGTGAATTGAAAAGCACCAATGCCAGCGGGTCAATATTCGCCGCTGTGATGGGCGAGCAACCGTTCTCTGTGATCTCCCACGGAAACGCCGTAGCATTGCAGAAGGAGTTGTTCGAAACAGCAGCCAGCGCGCCTGCCGAGCGGTCATCGGTGAGTCCCACTGGAACCTGCGGGAATGAATCGCCCACTTCTTGGTCCGAAGCATGCACATGCTGATAAGAGGCAAAGCCAAAAAGCTTGTTCTTGATGATCGGTCCGCCGATGGTGAACCCCGCTTCGTAGCGGTGCAACTGCGGCACCTTTGCATTCGCCGGAATATCAGGGTCCTGGTTAAAGAAGAACGGAGCGGCGTTCAGCCAGTCAGTGCCGCGGCGGAAGATGCCCGATGCGTGTATCGCGTTGGAACCGGATTTTGTGTTGAGCTCTATGTGCGCTCCGGATGTGGAACCCTGTGAAGCGTCGTACATCGAAGCGTTGACGTGAACTTCTTCGATTGTGTCCGGTGTCGGCGTGGGGATGGCGTTGCCGATGGAAAGATAAATGGATGCTGCCGAGGGAATCACACCGCCCGCGCCGCCTGTGCTGGAAACACCGGTCGAGTTGATCACACGCGACGACGGCACCTGGCTGGTGCTCTTGCCGTTGAACAGGTTGCTGGCGTCAACGCCATTTATGCTGAAACTATTCGAAGTGTCGCGTTGGCCGTTGGCCCATATCGGCGCATTACCCAAGCCGCTGTTGGAGCCGGTGCCGCCGGAGAGCTCTGCATTCACGCCGGGCGATAGGATGGCAAGGCCTGTGAAGCTGCCCGTTGAGAGCGGTATCTCTTCTATCTGATTCTTGTCGAGCACATAGCCGACGGTTGTATCCACGGAGTTCATCAGAGGCGTGGCTTCAACAACCACAGTCTCCGTCTTGGAGCCGACCTTCAGGCTGGCATTCACGCTCGCGGTGCGGTCGGCCTGTACGGTGATGTGTTCGGTCTTCTGGACCTCGTAGCCGTCGGCCGTGTACGTGAGTGTATAACTACCGATAGGCAGATTGACGAATAGATAACTGCCCGTGTTGCTGGACTTGGACGTGCGCGTCAACGAGGTCTGCTCTGCGGTTAGCGTCACGGTCACATTCGGTATCAACGCGCCAGACGCATCCGTGACCTCGCCGGTTATCCCACCCAGCGTTTGTTGCGCTGCTGCCGGTTGAACAAATAGAAACGACACAAATAAAACGATGAGCGATGTTGCGTAGCCAAATGTCTTCCAGGGATTCAGTTTCTTCATCAGATCAGCCTCCAGCAGCTGTGGTTCAGTTGCATCAGATAGCGGTCGCTTGCAGATGTACTCTTGCCGTTCGCAGGGATTTAGCGCATCAATCCTGCACAGATTGTCGGTTGTTGTTTGAGGATTTCCTGAGGATTGTACAACTGTAGATTAATGGGATATTTATAAAAAATTCGTGAGGGTGAGCACTGAAATATACAAAAGCTGTGAAAAAGCGGGTTTAAATTTCTCATGGGTAGGGTATATGTGAATTGAATGTTCGCCCTATCGTAAGCAGGGCAATACTTTAAATACGCTATCTTGGCTAATGATGCGCAATTGCGCAGCCGTATGGGGAGAAGAGGCAGTAGTTCACAGCGTAGATGCTTTCAGTTTGCCGCGCCGCACCAGTGCCCACAGCAGCCCAACACCAAGATAGCCAAGGTATATCCACGGAATGCGTGCGTGAGTTGCATCGCTGGCCGAGCGCAGGTCGTATACGACGATTAGCCCCATCACCAGAACAGTCGCAATACTAAGCGTGAGTACCAGCAATGAGTGAGTGCCTGCGGCTTTGCGCGCAAAAGGCAACGCGATTGCAACAAGCGCGTACGCCGTGAGGAATCCGAAGACGGCAAGCGAGCCGAATAGGTCGTACTGCTCGAAGCCGGAGATATTCAAGAGCGAGAGCAAAATTGTTCCCGCGCACATTAACGCCGCGCTCACTGCGATGGAAATATATGGAGTACCATGACGTCGGCTTGTATTTTGAAAGAGTGCGGGCAGCAGACCGCCATGCGCCATGCGCATCAATACGCGCGCCGCAGCTGTAGTGCACGCGAGCACGCACGCAAACATGCTGACGGCCGCGCCGAGGTCAATGCCGATACCAAGCCAGTCAACACCAGCCTTAGCAGCCAAAAGATGGAGCGGGCTTGTTGAATCACTGAGGCTGCTCTGCTCGCCGCGGAAACCGAGCACCTCAGAGTACGCGCACAGCATGAAGAAGGCTCCGGCAAGCACTGCGCACTGAAGCACTGCACGCGGAATGGTGCGAAGTGGATTGCGTGCTTCGCCGCCAAGTGTGGTCGCGCTCTCAAAGCCGACAAAGCTGAACATAGCTAGAACAAGTGCAGGCCCAAGCGCATAGAATTTAGCACCCTGCAATTTGAGTTGCGCTGTATCGATGTGGGTGCCGTTGCGGATGAGCAGCAGTACAAGCACGATTACAACCAACGCCACAGATATTATTTCGATCCACAGCATCATCTCGGCGGAGAGTTTGATGTCGCGATACGCGATGTATGCAGCGATTGCGCAAACGATGATGAGCACAGGCGCAGCAGATGGCGTCCAATGAAAGAACTGTTGAAAGAGAACTCCAGCATAGTAAAGTGCGCCGCCAGCCACAGATGCGCCGGTGGAAATATAGGCGAGAAGGAGCCCCAGGCCAGCGATGATGCCGAAAAAGGGCGGGAGTGTATCCGCGGTGTAGCTGTATAGCGAGCCTGGTGAGGCAGAGAGTCGCGCGAAGCGGCTGATGCAGAAGCCGACAAGCAGCGTTGCGCCAAGTGCCAGCAGATAGACAAACCAAGTCGCGTTTCCAGCAAGTGCGAAGACCAGCGGAATGGTGAGCGACGACGAAGTGGACGGCGCCATCGCTGAGATAGACTGCGCGAGTGTTTCAACAGGAGACAGAACGCCTCTGTGCAGGCCATAGTGCTCAGTGTCCTTTAGTGTGGTACTCGCCACGCGTGCCTCGCTCAACGGTCGTGCTCCTTAAAGTGAAATGTAACAGCCGGGGCATAAATAATCTGGATAGGAATTGAAAATCAATTGTGTGAAAGTGGCCATAATAATTCGGGGCAAACGCGGAGTTTGTTCTGTGCGTATTCATTCAGCGGCTAAGCGGCTAAAATCATACGCGAAGGAGAATCTCCATGTTCACGCGCCGCAATGCTATCAAGACAATGGGCCTCGCAACCGCAGCCATGCTCGCACCAGCTACTCAGGCAGCAAACACGCGGTCTGGGCTTAGTTTTGGTGTGCAGATGTTCACTGTCCGCGAGCACATCAAGGACCTGCCTGCAATGCTCAAGCTCATCCAGTCCATTGGCTATACAAGCATCGAAGGTTATCCGCTTATTTACACGCGGCCGGCGCGCGAACTGAAAGAGCTTGTGCATGGCTTCGGGCTGGAGTTTTATACAGGCCATTTTGATTATGCGACGCTGGACGAAAAGCTGGACTACGCCACCGAACTCGGGTTGAAGACGATGATATGCCCCTGGCTTGAGGAGCCGATGCGGACTGAGGCTGGGTATGGCGCGGCTGTGAAAAAGTTCAATCATTTCATAGAACTGGCGGCGCAGCGGGGGATTGATTTCGGTTACCACTTCCACAACTACGACTTTCACTTGCTTGGCAAGGAGCGGGGATTCGACATTCTGATGCGGGAGCTGGACCCGAGGGCGCGCATAGAGCTCGACGTTTTCTGGGTAACAGAGGCGGGCGAGGACCCGATCAAGCTGATGCTCAGATATGCAAACCGACTGCGCATGATCCACATCAAGGATCGCGCCATCAAGGGCGATTACACCACAATTATGAATTTCGACCCCAAGCGTATGACCGAAGCCGGCAAGGGCACAATCGATTGGCCAACGGTTTTGCGCGTGGCACGCAAGCTGGGCGTGAAGGAGTACTACGTAGACCAGGACTACACCGCACTGCCGATAGAGGATTGCCTGCGCCAGAACTGGGCGTATCTTTCAGCACTGGTGATTTGAAATGTTTTCAACCCGCGCGGCGGCTTCTGCGTCTAAGTAGCAACAGTTCAATAGATTCCCCGAGGTGGTTCATGTCCAAATTGTCGTTACTGCCGTTGACTTTGCTGCTCATTGCGCTTCCGCCACAATCGGTTACAGGCCAGCAGACGTCTGCTCATCATGGCAAGTCGGCTGAAATTATGCTACCGGTGATAGTGCGCGACAAGAAGGGCGCGCTCGACCCATCGCTCAAGGTCACGGATGTGACGCTGACCGAGGACGGCCGGGCGCAGAAGATTACTGCTTTCAGCATGCAGTCTGATAAGCCGTTTTTGACCGGTCTGCTGGTGCAGACGAGCCGCAGCATGGACGGCTCACGAGCGGCAGTGCGCGAGGCTGCGGGGAAATTTGTCGACCAGATGCTGACGGGAACGGGTACAACACCCAATCAGGCTTTCCTGCTGCACTTTGACCGGGAAGCTGAACTGCTGGCGGACTTTACAGCGAAGCCAGGGGAGATAC
>CAIMNN010000492.1 GCA_903842845.1 uncultured Acidobacteriaceae bacterium
TCAGCGGATTCTTCCGCTTCATCGGCCACAGGCAGTTGCTCCTGCACACCGGCTATCGCTTCCGGCTCTTCCACAACTTCACCCAGAGCAAGACGCTGCTCGCGCTTCCACTCCAGCGCCTCAGCCGCAAAAAGGGTTGAGAGCTGCGCCAGCGTGACCGGCTCTTCCGCCGCGTAAATGACTGCTTCCAGTTTTGCTTTCAAACTCATCGTGTTTTTTAGGGTACCTATAGTATGGTACCGGAATATTAGGATTCCTGTTCTCTTCGCGCCCAACTCTTTTGAGAAAGCACAAAAAGGCCCCCGGCAGTGCCGGAGGCCCAAAATGCGGTAATGAAGGAGACCGCTTAGCCCATGAACTGACGGAAGGCCCAATAGAGCCCACCGGAGAGCAGTGCCGCGGCCGGAAGTGTGAGCACCCAGGCCATGGCAATGCTGCGGATGGTATCGAATTGCAAGCCGCTGCGATTTGCCGCCATGGTTCCGGCTACTCCTGAGCTCAGCACGTGTGTGGTACTTACCGGCAAGCCAAAATTATCAGCCGCCCAGATCGTACCCATCGCAACCAACTCGGCGGATGCGCCCTGCGCGTAGGTCAAATGCGATTTGCCGATCTTCTCGCCGACTGTAACCACAATGCGCTTCCAGCCAACCATCGTGCCCAGGCCCAACGCCAACGCCACTGCCACCTTCACCCACTCAGGAATGAACTTGGTCGCTTTGTCCACTTCGGTCTTGTAGTTGTTTAGCGCGTCCTTTTCTTCCTTGTTAAAAGTGACACTCTTTTCCTTGAGCAGGAATTTGAGCGCCTCGCTGGTCACATACATTTCATTGCGGACGTTCGCCTGCTGGTTGGCGGGCACATTTTTGAACTCGCCGTAGATGTCGACCTGGTGGTTCATCTCTACTATCAGCTGGCGCAACGAGAGCATCGTGTAAGGTTTCATCTGCTTGGTCGCAATGTATTCTGTCACATCGGCCATTGGACTTTCACCAACGATGCCATTCTTATCAACATGCGCATCGATGACCCTGCCCGCTCTATCTGAGACCGCGATAAAAGTTTGCAGGTCCTTGGCATTGACAGCGTGGTTCAATGCATAAGCAGTCGGCACAGTACCGATGAGAATGAGCATGATGAGGCCCATGCCCTTCTGGCCGTCATTGGAACCATGCTTGAAACTGACACCGGAGCAGGTGAGGATGAGCAGAAGACGAATGGCAAACGGTGGCGGCTGGTCGCCTTCAGGTGCCTGGAAAAGCGCCTCCGGCGTGGGAATGAAGCGGAAGGCTATCCACAAAGCGGCGGCAAGACCGACCGACCAGATCGCAGTTAGCGTCCACGACAACTGGAAGACGCTGATGCAAGCCAACGCGGTCGCGGGAATTGAAAGCAGGCAACCCAGGTTGCGCGATTTCGGCTTCAAGACCATGAAGAGCACGGCGGAGTAACCGAATCCCACTAGGGGCGATATCAGCAGAACGCGGAAGACCTTCATCGCCTGCTCCCAATCCACACCGCTGGTGCCTGATTGCACGCTCATCAGTTGGTTGGCAAGTCCGACTCCGATGATCGAACCAACCATCGTATGTGAGCTCGAAGCCGGCAGACCAAACCACCACGTTCCCAGGTTCCACAGGATGGCGGCAATCAGCAACGAGAAGACCATCGCAAAACCAGCGCCCGAACTGACCTTGAGGATCAACTCCACCGGCAACAACGTGATGATGCTGTAAGCCACTGTGCCGCTCGATGTAAGCACGCCCGCCAGATTGCACACTCCAGACCACACCACCGCAATGCCCGGGTCAAGCGAGTGCGTGTAGATGACCGTCGCAACCGCGTTCGCCGTGTCATGGAAGCCGTTGACGAACTCAAAGCCCAGTGCAATCGCCAACGCCGTGGCCAAAAGCACATAAGGCCATATGCTGCCCAGGGTCACGTTGCCCAGGTCATTGATCACATGGAATCCGATAAATCCCAACCCTGTGACCAGCGCGATAACAACCACTGCCGCGCTCAACCAGGCCGAGCTCTTTTTCATCTTGCGATCAAGCAAGTTGGTTCCAGAAGGCACTACCGCTTCCGAAGCTGTATCAGCCATGACTCTCTCCAGATTTTTTTAAGACTAGGCGCAGAAAAAGGGGGAAACGCCCGCGGTTCATTGTTACTTGATTAATTTGAATGGGATGTAAATTTTCAATTGAGAAGTTAACTATTCACAGAATAACTTAACTACTTTATTTGCAATATTTCCATATCTCTTTGTGGGTGACATCCACTCAACATTTTGAAACATCAACGCTTCCTCTTTCGGTCTTCGCGCAGCAATGCGATTCATCTTGGGAATGCACTCCCGGTTTTTGACGCTGTTCTACCACCAAAAAGATATGCCCGTCTTACACTTCCCGCAGGAGGTGAAGAATGCTCCTGCAGATTCCTTCTCACTACACATTACGACTGCTCTCATCACTGCTGTTTGCCATGCTCATCCTGATTCTCATGCTGGTATTTCCCGGCTCAAGCCACGCGCAGGCACCGGCCTCCGCTTTGCCCACGGTCTCAACCACAAACGGAATGATTGACGCCGCAGCCGCAACCGGCCATCCCAAGGTCATCACGCTGAGCGGCGCCAGCGACCAGCCCCTCGTCCACTCTTCCTTCGCGCCCGTTCAACCTGTTGCCCAACAGACTTTTAATCAAAACGTTCAAACGTTGACACAACTTGCCACGCCGCACACTGAAGGCATCTACCACTACGACGGCACAGAACTCGCACGCTCGCTCACGAACGTCGTCACTCCGCCGCCCGTCTTCTCCTCGCCTTCAGGCGAGTACACGGGCCAGCTGCGGTTGATGCTCGGCGGCGGCTCGCCCCAGACGCACATCTACTACACGCTCAACGGCGACGAGCCGAACACAAAATCTGCGCTCTACACAAAACCGCTCACGCTCACCGAGAGCGCGACCATCAAAGCCGTCGCATTCACCAGCGGCCAGCCGCCTTCGCCCGTCGCAATCGCCGAGTACAAAATTCTTCAACCCACGCTCACACTCGACTTCGCCTCGAACGGCGTCGACAGCGTGGAGATATTTCTCAACCTCAATGCACCCGGCGCTGCCTCCCTCGCAGGCGACTGGACCATCACCGACGGCGAACTCACTCTCTGCCGCGCCACGCTCACCACCGAGACCATGATGCATTGCACCGCACGGCTCAACCGCGGCCAGCACGACCTGAAGGCAACCTACACCGGCGTGGTCAACGGTTGGAAGCTCGACGCCTCATCCTCGCTACAGATCAAATAGTTCCTCCAATAGCACACACTGTGAGCAGACTGGGCCGCCATAAAAAAGCGGCCCGATTTTTTTGCCGTCTTTCAGCAGCTAGGAGATTAATTTACCCACCTGTGCTACACTCTTATCATGGTCGCGGCACGCGGTCGCAAGCTTCAGCTCGTCAAGGTTACTGATGAAACTTCGACAGTGAAGTGTGTGGCTGGTGAAGCCCTGATTCGCGAAGAAGTCTGGAAAGACAGTTCAGGCCATATTGTCCGTTACAACCTCACATTCATCTGTTTTGCTCTTTATCCGAAAGACAACGGCCGAGTTTTGGGTTACGACACAGCTCACGGTGTAGCGCATCGACATTTTGCTGGCAAAGTGGAGGCTCACACTGTTGCAAACTACAGTGAACTTCTTGAAATGTTCCTGGATGAGGTTGAGGAATTGAAAGGAAGAAAACATTTATGAAAACGATCATTCACACTGATGGATTTGAAGGTTGGAAGAAGCGCGCCCGCAAAAGAGCTGCCGAGATGGACGCCGGAAAAAACTTCGCGTCAACGCGTGGCATCACTTTTGACAATGCCGCCGAAATGGTCCGCCTTCTTACCCCATCCCGTATTGATCTCTTTGATGCGATTCGCAATCGCACGCTTTCAATAACTGAGTTGGCTGAGACGCTGGGCCGTGATGTAAGCGCGGTTCGCAAAGATGTGATGGCGCTTGAGCGTTTTGGGATTGTTACTTCTGTGCAGCGTATTAATCCAGGTCATGGCAGAGCACGTGTCGTTTCAGCCCCGGCACGCATTTCTATCACCGCTCAGCTTTAATTGCTGTTGGAGTTGAATGCTGTGATATCCAAAAGTCATACTTCGCGATCTCTCGCTGTTGCAATTTATCTCACAGTGTTATTTGTATTGTCTTCGGCTCACTCACTCCGGGCGCAGCTTCACTCCGCACCAGTCCCCGAGACGGAGCGCTCCACACGTTTCACCATCACCGTCAACGGCCTGCCCGTCGAAGTCGCCCACGCCGCCGCAAGCCTTGACTTCGCCAGCTTCGATTCACCCGCCGGCAACAAAGCCCCGGTCGAAATTTCCATCACCGCGCTCGAGCCTAACTTCTGGGACCACGGCGTTGAAGTCGAACCCTGGCGTCTTGGTATCCGCCCCACGCGCCATGGGCAAACCATCCGCTTCAAACTCTCCGCGCCGGCCAAGCTCTCCATCTCAAAGCCCGGCGATTTTCTCAATCACGCCGTGATGCTCTACCTCTTCTACGGAACCTCTCCCGCCCCACCGCCCACAGCAACGGATAAAAATATCCGCATCATCCCCGCCGGAGTTCACCGCGAAAGCCTCAATCCAAAATCCGGCGACACTATCTACTTCGAACCCGGCGCGTGGGTCTACGGCTCGCTCAATCTCTTCCACGCTGAGAACGTCCACATCCTCGGCCGCGGAACTCTAATTTATGACGGCCCGCAAAACCCCAACGACGACGAAGGATGGAAGCAACTCCCCGACTGGCACTGCATCGGTGCTGTCGAAGCGAAGAACGTCTCAATCGACGGCCTCACCTGCATCATCCGCTCTCGCACTTGGTCCATCCAGATGAAGGACTCAGAAGATTTCACTTACAACGACCTCCGCGTCATCGGCGGCAACCCCGGCAACGCCAATCAGGACGGCATGGACTGGCTCGGCGGCGGCCACACTATCGTCCGCGACAGCTTTCTCCGCGCCTCCGATGACGTCTTCGCCATGCAGGGCAACTGGGACGGCTACACCGACGCCGATCTGGCGCGTCCCGGCCACGATGTCCACGACATCCTCATCGAGCACAGCGTTCTCTCCACCAGCATTTCGAACATCGTCCGCGCCGGCTGGCCGCAGAAAACTTTCAACTCGCGCAACTTCACTCTGCGCGACTCCGACATTCTCCACGCCGGCATCGGCGCATGCGGCCAGACCTTCGCCCTCTTCGGCTTCTGGGGCGCAAACAGCGCCAGCGGCGAACACCACGACTACAAATTCGAAAACCTCTTCCTCGACCACTGGTACTCGCTCCTCCAACTCGAACAAGAGTCTCCATCCATCAGCGGCGTCACCTTCCGCAACATCTGGGCCATTGACCAGCCGCCGCTCGCCACATCCACCGTCAGTGGCAACGTCAAAAGCGTTACGCTACAAAACATCACCCTCGGTCAATCGCCCGCCACAACCAACGCAGATATCCCCGTCATAGCACTCGACGGCGCACCCGCAGCCGAGATCATCGCACCGCAATCCCCCGCGCACTTCACAATTACGCCGCCCGTCTTCGCGCCACACCAAACCATCACCTTCACCGCGCAACTTCCGCCTGGTCTCTCTCCGCGCCAAGCCAACAAGCAATTCACTTATCACTGGTTCTTCGGCGATGGCACCCAGGGCTGGGGACGAATTGTTCACCATAAATATCAAGACGCGCTCGGCACTGACCTCAACGGCATCGAAGGCGCAGGCCGCTTCCGCGTAATGCTCGAGCAAACACATACAATCAAAACTCAAGCCCCGCTCACCACTTGGGCCGCGCAAGGCATCGTCGCCGTCTCTGGGTGGCACACGCCCTCCGCAACCAACGCACCACTCGACTCCGGTCTCAACTGGAAGCTCTATGCTGGCGACTGGAACCAGCTCCCCGACTTCGACAAGCTCTCACCGGTCCTCGCCGGCACTTCGCCTAACCTCCACGCCGACTCGCAGGGCTTCACCAAATACGCCGTCGTTTGGGACGGCCTAATCGACATTCCCGCCGACGGCGGCTACACCTTTCACGTTCTCTCCCGTGATGGCGCGCGCATCGTCATCGACGGCATTGAGCTCGCACGCACCGGCCCGCCCTTCGCTCAGGTCTGCGGCTCACTTGGCAACGCGCTGCGCATCAGCCACGGCTCACTCGGTCTGCGCGCGGGTAATCATGTTCTCCGCGTTGAAGGTCTGCACAACGCAAGCCAGGGCGCTCCCCGCATTCTCTGGGACGGCCCCGGACTTCAACTCACTGACGTTCCGCCATCCGCTTACTCGCGCCCACAGCAAGACGCCGTCACGCGCTAAGCGCATGCGCCCCCAAATGCAGTAGCATTTTTATTGCTGCAAAGGAGCACTCCATGCGTTCCATAAATCTGCATTTCTTCGCACTCATTTTTGCGCTCGCTTCCTCGGCGCTCGCATTGCAAGCTCAATCCATTAGTGTGTACCGCACCAACTCGGCCATGACCGAGCGCTTCGCGGAGCAGCCCGGCTTCACCTTCAACACATCCGCGCCCAGTTCCAGCACTGCTCTCATCATCGTCAACGAAAAGCAGCGTTATCAAACCATCGACGGCTTCGGCGCATCGCTCACCGATGCCGCAGGCTGGCTCTTCGCCAACAAGCTCACCCCCGCGCAACTCGACGATGCATTCAAATCGCTTTTCAGCCGCGATGGCATCGCGCTCAGTTTTCTCCGTCAGCCCATCGGCTCCTCTGACCTTGCAAATACCTTCTACACCTTCGACGATCTCTGCACGCAATCCAAAACCGCCTGCACCACGCCGCCCGGCGTCACCGATCCTGAGCTCAAGCACTTCTCGCTCGCGCACGACGAGGCATACATTATCCCTCAGCTTAAAAAAGCTCTCGCCATCAATCCCGACCTACACATCATGCTCTCCCCGTGGAGCCCCCCCGGCTGGATGAAGACAAACGGCTCCGTGCTCGGCACCAAGCCCGGAACAAAAGAGCCCGCGCATCTCAAAGAAGAGTTCTACCCCGCCTTCTCGCAATATCTCGTCCGCACAGTTCTCGGTTATCAAAACGCCGGCATTCCCATCTACGCGCTCTCGCTCCAAAACGAACCGCTCTACGCGCCTGAAAACTACAGCGGCATGAACATGGAAGCCGAGGAGCAGGCGCAGATAGTCGGCCAGTATCTTGAACCCGCGCTTGAGAATGCCGGCATCGGCAAAGCTCAAGGCTTGAAGATTCTCGCCTACGACCACAACTGGGACCGCGCCGATTATCCAAAAACTTTTTATATTAACCCGCGCGCAGCCGCAGCAGCTTCCGGCGTGGCCTGGCACCACTACGAAGGCAAACCCGAAGCCATGACCGTCTTCCACGACAAGCATCCCAATATCGACCAGTGGGTCACCGAGTCAAGCGGCGGCACCTGGCAATCCGGCGATGTCTTTGCCGAAGAAGCCACCGAGCTTATCAACGTCATGCGCAATTGGTCCCGGAGCTACATTCTCTGGGCCCTCGCCACCGACCAGAACAATGGCCCCTACGTCGGCGGCTGCGACAAATGCCGCGGCATCGTCACTGTCGACACATCCAACCCCAACGCCGTCGTCGTCCGCCCTGAACTCGACTACTACGTCCTCGGCCACGCCAGCAAATACCTCTTCCCCGGCGCAGTCCGCATCGCAAGCAACGAACCAGCCGGCACAAAGCTGCGCGACGTCGCTTTCAAAAATCCCGACGGCACCATCGTCCTCTACACATTGAACTCCGGCACTGAACCCGCCACCGTCGCCATCGTATTCCACAGTAAAAGCGCAATCACCACCATCCCCGCCTCAACCGTCGCCACCTTCATCTGGAAACCGTAGACAAAAAAGAAGGCACGAGCCGCAGCCCGTGCCTTCCGTTTCACTTAATTTGAAATTTATTTCTTCGGTCTCTTATAAAACGGTATCGCCACTCTCTTCGCGCGCACCTTGTTCCCGCGGCAATCAACCCACAGATCACCCTCGGCCTCGGCCACCGCACGCGGCACCAGCGCAAGCGCAATATTCGTCTTCAAAAACGGAGCAGGCGAACCCGACGTCACAACGCCTATCTGCTCGCCGCCCTCGTTCATCACCACATAGCCATCGCGCGCAATTCCGCGCTCCACCATCTCCAGCGCAACCAGCTTCCGCGTGCCATCGCCGCCCAACGCAGCCAACGCCTCGCGGCCAACAAACTCGCCCTTGTCCAGCTTCAGCCAGCGGCCCAGCCCCGCCTCGTACACATTCACCGCGTCAGAAATTTCGTGCCCATACAAACTCATCCCCGCCTCAAGCCGCAGCGTGTTGCGCGCACCCAATCCGCAAGGTCGAATCCCAAACTCCGCACCCGCTTCCATCA
>CAIMNN010000493.1 GCA_903842845.1 uncultured Acidobacteriaceae bacterium
AAACATCGTCAGGCACTCAGCCAGTGGCGCAGTCGAGTAGATCGCCGTAAACGGGCACCCCGCCGCCACCACAAGCGTAAACACCGCCGCCCTCGCCGACCCGCTCCACCGCCGCACGAAATCCGCCAGCAACAACACGCCTGCAAGGTCCAGCCCAATCTGCAACCACTGGATAGGCAGATACTGCCCGGCATTGTGAAAATCATTCACACCAAAAATTTTGAAACACGCCGCCAAAAACAGCGGATACCCCGGCAACCGTATCAGCGTCCCATGCTGAACGTCGCTCAGGTCCGAAAGCGCATAACTCCCTCGCAAAATATTGTGCGCAATATTGCCGTACAAATACGTGTCGTCAAAGATCTGCGGAAAGCTCGCCAGCATCCACAACCGCATCCACAGGCCCAGCCCCAGCGCCACCACAACAACCAGCAGCGTCGCCCAATTCCGGCGCAACGCGTCAATCATTCGGTTTGTGCTTCCAACAACCATCGACATGGATTCCTTACGAAACTCTATTTAGTATCTCTCAATCAAATCCCCACTCGGAGCTCTTCCCCAATGAACCTGCTGAACAAGCTCGTCGCCCATCCCGCCGGCATCCTCATCGTCCTCGCCTTCGCCGCCTTCCTTGAAGCCTTCGGCGACTCGCTCTTCCAATCCGGTTTTTACCGCACCGCTGGCTGGGGCCGCGTCGGAGCCATCGCCGCAGGCGTCCTCGTCCTCTCAGCTTACGGCGCTTTCGTCAATCTCCCCCGCTGGGACTTCGGCCGCCTACTCGGCGTCTACGTCGTTTTATTCTTCATCGTCGCCCAGATCCTTAATAAGGTCCGCTTCGGACAGTCGCCCACCCCCTCCATCTACATTGGCGGCTCGCTCATCCTCGTCGGCGGTTTGGTCATCGCTTTCTTCAAAGGCTGAGATATTTGCTCAAATATCACCGCAAAATTGCATCCAATCGCTGACTCCCACATCCAAAAAATAGAAATCTTTTTTTCCGAACCATCGAACCGCAATTGTTCATTCAATTTTTCGAGCATCACAATTTGTGATTGCTTTGTGTGACTTAACTGGTTGCTGATTTGGGAAAGTTTTTTCACACCCAACCGGCCCACACCCTTTCAGCCAACCCATCCAGACTGTTATATTGGTTTTTCGGGACAAATTGTCGCACATCTATTCTTGTGCCCAAAAATAGGTAGGTGGACACAATCAGGTGACCTCGGACACAAAGACCAAGTGATCTTCAAAGCACTTTCTTGATTGTTCAAGGCGTACTCAGACGTTGATTTTGGAGTGAATTTCTCCAAAATCAGCCCACAGATCGGTTGGTTCTGAACAGTTGCAGCTTTTTTTTAACTGCACCCCCGGCCCCACCGGCGGCGCAAGCACAGGGACAGGAAAGTATTCATGGCGCAGATATTTGATCGCAGCTCGAACGCACTGGCTCGCGCGAGCCTGGTGTTGACGGGGCTGATCGTCATCGGTTTGGGTGTGACGCTCGATGAGCTCCAGCGTTCCCCGTGGGTCACTCGACAGGGCCAGCGCGCGGACCAGCCGGTTCCCTTTAGCCACAAGCACCACGTGCAAGGGCTCGGCCTTCAATGTCAGTACTGTCACACCTCGGTCGAGTACTCCAGCTACGCCGGCATTCCCCCCACCAAAACCTGCATGAACTGTCATGCACAGATATGGACAAACGCCGCTCTCCTTGACCCCGTCCGCACCAGTTGGGCTACCGGCAAATCCATCCCCTGGATAAAAGTCCACGACCTTCCCGACTTCGTTTATTTCTCCCATCAAATTCACGTCAACAAGGGCATCGGCTGCTCAAGCTGCCACGGCCGCGTTGACCAGATGCCGCTCATGTATGCCGAGAACACTCTCCAGATGGAGTGGTGCCTCGATTGCCACCGCAACCCTGCCAAAAATATCCGCCCCTCCACTGAGGTCTACAACATGGGCTGGCAGAAGCCGAGCGAAGAGCATCCCGTCTGGTGCGCCGTCGGCGATGAAAAGTCCGGCACTCCCACCGCTCAGAGCGTCAACTGCGTCACCAGCGACCCCAACTCCAAGACCGGCATCGAAACCGTCGTCCACGCCGCCGAAACCGCCAAGCCCGAATTCGAAAAATTCGATTCGCAGGACGAGCTCGGCCGCTTCCTCGTCAAGCACTACAAGATTCGCACCCCGCGTGAGCTCGCCAGTTGCGAGGTATGCCACCGATGAACAGCAAAGAGACAAAAGCGATAGTGGACAACAAAATGACTACGAAGTCAGAAATGACTCTCGCCGACGCGCGCAATCAGCTCGTCCAACTCACCGGCAAGCGCTACTGGCGTTCCATCGACGAGCTCTCCGGCACCCCCGAGTTTGAAGCCGCCGTTGCCCGTGAATTCCCCGACGCCGCCAGCGAGTGGATCGACCCCGTCAGCCGCCGCGGATTCATGAAGCTCATGGGCGCTTCCCTCGCCCTCGCCGGAATGGCCGGCTGCACCAAACAGCCCGACGAGCCCATCTTCGCCTACGTCAAGCAGCCCGAAGACCTCGTCCTCGGCAAGTCAAATTACTTCGCCACCGCCGCGCCCTTCACCACCGGCGCAGTCCCCGTCCTCGTCAAAAGCGACCAGTTCCGCCCCATCAAGGTCGACGGCAACCCCGAGCACCCTTACAATCAGGGCGGTTCCGACCCCTTCACCCAGGCCACACTCCTCGAGCTCTACGATCCTGACCGCGTGCAGCACGTCACCCATCGCGGCGATAAATCCACCTGGGCCGACTTCGAACTCGCCCTCCGCTCCAAAGCGCTCTCAACCGGCACCGGTGAAGGCATTTACTTCCTCTCCACCACCATCACTTCGCCCACACTCGCACGTCAGTGGGCCGACGCGCAAAAGGCTTATCCCAAAGCCAAGCTTATTCAGTACGATCCGGCCATCGCCGGCAGCTTCGTCGAGAAGGGAATCAACACCCAGTTCGACCTCTCGGCAGCCGACATCATCCTTTCGCTCGACGCCGACTTCCTCTCCGGCTCCAGCTACCCCGGCTTCCATCGCCTGCTGCGCGACTACGCCGAGCGCCGCAAGAACCCCGAAAAGCTTAACCGCCTCTACGTCGTCGAAAGCGCAACCACTACCACCGGCATGAAGGCCGAACATCGCCTCGGTGCGCGCGCCTCGCTCGTTCCCGTCATCGCAGCCGCCATCGCCAAAGCAGTTGGCGTCACCGGCATCGATGCCCCCAGCGTCACCCTCACCGCCGAGCAACAGAAATTTGTCGACGCCGTAGCCAAGGACCTCAAGGCCAGCGCCGGCAAATCCGCCGTCCTCCCCGGCCTCTATCAGGACCCCGCAGTCGAAGCCATCGCCGCAGCCATCAACAACCAGCTCGGCAACTACGGCAAAACCGTCTTCACCACATCTGAAACAGTCAACCCGCTGCCCAGCGATCAACTCGTCGACCTCAAGGCCCTCGCCGCTGACCTCGCCGCCGGCAAAGTTGATTGGCTCATCTGCCTCAACACCAATCCGATCTACTCCACCCCTGCTGACCTCAACTTCAGCTCGCTGGTGATGAAGGTCAACACGCTCGTCCATCTCGGCCAGTATCTTGACGAGACCGGCTCGCAGGCGCACTGGCAGATTCCCGCCGCGCATTATCTCGAGTCCTGGTCCGACGCCCGCACCTACGACGGCACCGCCTCCATCATTCAGCCGCTCATCGAACCGCTCTACGGTGGCAAAAGCGCGCACGATGTCTTCCAGGCCCTGCTCGATTCGCCCATGAAGTCCGCCTACACAGCCGTCCGCGAGACATGGGCCTCAACCATCAAGGGAGACTTCGAAGCCGGCTGGCGCAAGGCGCTCTACTCCGGTTGGCTTGAAGGCACCGCCTTTGCCAAGACCGCCAGCTACAAGGCCGCGCCCATCAAAATCAGTGCGCCTTCTTCCTCCGATTTCGAGGTCATCTTCCGTCCCGACCCAACCATCTACGATGGCCGCTTCTCCAACCTCGGCTGGATGCAGGAACTTCCCAAGCCCGTCACCAACCTCAGTTGGGACAACGCCGCCATCGTCTCCGCCGCAACCATTACCGCGCTCGGCGTCGTCGAGGATGACATCCTCGAGCTCACCGTCAACGGCCACAAGGTCAAGGCGCCGGTCATCGTTGCTCCGGGCGCTCCCGACAAATCCATCACCGTCTACCTCGGCTACGGACGCCGCTTCGGCCGCGTCGCCCAGGGATACGGATTCGACGCCTACGCAATCCGTCCTGCGGCTTCCCCCTTCACCGCTCCCGCCACCGTCAAGCAGGTTGAAGGCAAGTGGGGCGTCGCAATCACCAAGAGCCACTATCAGGACCATCGCGACAAAATGTTTGGCGGTGAAGAGCACGGCAACACCGGCAACAACTCCCTCGAGACCGACGAAGCTCTCAATCGCGGCATCATTCGCTGGGCATCGCTCGCCGAGTTCAAAAAGAACCCCGGCTTTGCCAACGAAGAATCCGAACAGGGCGAGCACTCAAAGACCGACCGCGACACCACCATGTTCCCCAACTGGGAGTACAAGGACAACGCCTGGGGCATGTCCATCGACATGAACAGTTGCACCGGATGCAACGCCTGCATCGTCAGTTGCTACGCGGAAAACAACATCGCAGTCGTCGGCAAGGAGCAGGTCCGCATCGGCCGCAACATGCAGTGGCTCCGCATCGACACTTACTTTGAAGGCGACCTCTCCGCTCCGCGCGCACACTTCCAGCCCATGGCTTGCCAGCACTGCGAAAACGCGCCCTGCGAGCAGGTCTGCCCGGTCGGCGCAACCGTTCACACCCCTGAGGGTCTGAACACTATGGTCTACAACCGCTGCGT
>CAIMNN010000494.1 GCA_903842845.1 uncultured Acidobacteriaceae bacterium
AACACCATGTTCGCAAGAACCGGCGAGATTATTCCCCCTTGCGGGGTTCCCGCTTTCGTCGCAAACAAGGCGCCATCTTCCATGTATCCGGCCTGAAGCCATCGACGCAAAACAACTTTGTCCATCGGAATGTTTCGGAGCAACCATTCGTGGGAGATATTGTCGAAACAACCTCGAATGTCACCCTCAAGTACCCACTGAGCGGCATCGCGCCGCGCAAGTGCCATGAAACAATGCGCAATGGCATCCGCCGTGGAACGTTTAGGCCGAAACCCATATGAGTTTGCGTCAGCTAGGGTCTCTGCAATCGGCTCCAGTGCCAGTTTCCATAGCGACTGCATCGCTCGGTCGTACATCGTAGGAATCCCCAATGGGCGCATCTTGCCGTTAGTTTTCGGAATGTGAATCCGTCGAAGCGGCTGTGGATGGTATCCGCAGTGCCTCAATGAACTCACAGCGCGCCCTTTGGACAACGGTGTCGACCATATCTTCCCATCCACCCCCGGCGTTCTCTTTCCGCGATTTTCCGTTGCCCGCTTTACAGCAATCATCTTGCCGCTTTGCGAGCGGGTTAGCAGGTGCTGCAGAACTTTCACTTTGCCCCACCGACCTTCCCTTACTGCCTTGGCAATACGCACTTGCAGTCGTCTCACCTCGTGCTCTATTTGAAACCAGTCAGACTGATCCCATATCAGCGCGTTGTGCACAGGCGCACCAGCATCCCGAACGATTGCTCTCGCCTTGGTTCCGTTTGCCGTCATCTGCTTTCCCATGTTCAACGATTTATCAAGTTCTCTCACCATGAAAGACCACGTGGAAGTCTGCTCGCTTTCGCGTCAGGCCATGAGGCCCGTATCCCCGTCATTACAACCGGGCGTTCGCTTTTTCCACTTTCCTATACCCGCATTGCCAACAGCGTTCCTTACGGTTCGCCTGCCGTTTCTGGCAGCTATACGGGCTTACCCTGTTCCGCATGCATTTCCGAGCGGGTCGGACCCCTCCTTTACGCCGGTGGCCACTTGTCCACGTGTAGTCATCGGTAAGGACTAGCACCTGACCACGCACCTTTTGGTACAAGCCTGTCAGCACTTTTGGCTTGGCATGTTTGACGACGCTTAACAGAGGTTCACATATATTGGTCGCATCCGCTCATCCCTAGCCCCTCTCCGCCGTAGTGCTGGCAGAATTCGTCTTGCCTCGCGGTTTGACACACCGAATAAATCGGAGGGTACGTTGTCCCTGAAGCTTCACACCATGCCGTTGCCAGCAACGCATGTCCAGGTAGGGAACGGTTGGTGGAACAACCGGTTTCATCAGTTCATAAATCCTCCTGTGAAACAGAAATCCATGCGACTTGCAGGTCGCACTTCCGAAGTACATCTGCTGGCCCTTCTTGCTCGAATGCATTTCCGGGTCGCGTTTGTGGTCCTTGTTTTTGGTCGATGAGGGCGCTGCAATCAAGGTCGCATCTACCACGGTGCCAGTCTTGAGCAAGAGCCCGCGTTGCATCAGAATCTCAT
>CAIMNN010000495.1 GCA_903842845.1 uncultured Acidobacteriaceae bacterium
ATCCGTGCTCCTGCTGGAGCATCACTTGAAGGAACTAAAGCTGCCGACCTTTCTGCGCGACTACGACAGTGTCGGGGCCGTGTGTAGCCAGGAACGCTGTGATTACCCGACATATTTGTTGCGGTTGTTCTACACCTTTCAGGCGGCACAAGCACAATGGGAACGCGAGGAGATCGCCGACCGGCAAAAAGCCTCAATTTTGATTCGTGCCAAGCTCGGCAAGACCATCAATGGCCGCGCGCCTTTCGGCTACCAATGGAAAGAACGGAAGCTCGTCATTCAGCCCGATGAAGCGCCCATTCGGCGGAAGATGTATGAGTTGTTTCTGCAATACCGGCGCAAAGGCACGGTGGCCAAACTGTTGAACGCCGCCGGCCATCGCACCCGCGAAGGCCACATCTTCCATGATTGCACCGTGACGCGGATGCTCACCTGTCCCAGCGCCAAGGGCGTGTATTACTTCAACCGCATTCGTAAAACTGGCTCTTGGGCGGGGACGGAGAAGCCGGAAGAAGAATGGGGCAAGACCGAGTGCGAAGCGATTGTGACCGAAGACCTCTGGAATCAGGTTAACCGCATCATTGAGGAATCGTTGAAGAACTGGAAGAAGCCGGGCAAGGTGCCGATGAATCCGTTTGGCAATCGCATCTGGTGCCAGTGCGGGAGCAAAATGTATGCGCGGACGGACTCCCCCAAATACCATTGCCGCGCCTGTAACCGGAAGATCGCGGTGGAAACTTTTGAGGAATTGATGCGCCATGAGTTGCACCAGTTCTACGGCTCGAAAGAGCAGGTTGCCATCCGTTTGAACGATGCCAAGAAGAACCTCGTGGACACCGAACAGGCGCTTTCTGCCTTGCAGCGGCAAATCCAAAAGGTGCGGGAGGACATGAAGCAGAACCACCAGTTGTTCTTGGACAAGCTCATCACGCCCCAAAGCTTTGCCAATCTATACAACCCCGCCGAAGAACGGTTGAACCAGTTGCTTGGCGAACTGCCCAAGCTGGAGGCGGACGTGGCCCGGTTGAAAGTGGATCAGGTTTCAGTCGAGGAAGTGGTTTTTGAAGCCCAGCACCTTTACGAGCAATGGCCGAAACTGGAGGTGGAGAAGAAGCGGGCAATCGTCGAATCCATCTTTGAAAAGGTCGAAATCGGCGAGGGTAAAATCAACATAACCTACAGCGGCCTACCATCTTCTGAAGAACTGTGTAAAAGCCAACAGCAGATGGCTCCAGCGACTGGTTAGGCATCATCTCGTTACCTTTCGGAAAATAGTCTCTGTGCCCGTGTTGTCCCACTTAACAACCAACTCGTGAACATCCATGCGGATAACGTGGGCGCTTCTGAGCCGTGGAACTTGTGCTCTGGGCTGGCTATCGCTCGTGGTCGTCTGGGTCAACACGCCATCTTTTATTGCAATGCTTCCCTTGTATGTGATGTCGCTTCGGTCTGTCAAGCCAGTGGTCTGACAAATATAGCTACCGTCAGGCTCAATGACGAACGAACTTTTTGCGCTGCCTCGCAGCACAATAATCCAATTGCCAGTAAACGATGGCTTCTGAAAATGATGCCAAAGAAACAGGCAACTGCCCAAGAGCAGTATCGCAAGACTGATGCTGACTATCTTTTTCATAGGCGTGCGCATGATGCCTAACGAAAAAAGCTGAGCCACCGCCGACTCGCGACGTGAACCGCGACAGCGGAACTGCCAGCGCCAACGGCGGTTGGCTCCGGCGACTTGTTAGGCCACTTGGATTCAAGTTGCGAGTGCGACAGAATTG
>CAIMNN010000496.1 GCA_903842845.1 uncultured Acidobacteriaceae bacterium
CGGCGAGCATATTTCCGGAGACGCAGGCGATTTACAACTTCACGGAGCTGGTGACAGCGAATGCGGTTCCGCAGAAAAACACGACGCGCATAACGCTGACGTGGCCGGTGATCAATCAAGGCTCACGGGTTTTCTTTTTAATTGCGGGCGCGGACAAGGCGGCGGTGCTGCGCGAGGTGGTGCTGGGCGCGAAGGAGCCGGAGCGGTTGCCGGCGCAGTTGATACGCCCGGCGAACGGTATACTTACTCTACTTTTGGATGAGGCTGCGGCGGCAGGGCTTCCCCCGGTGGATAAAGACGGCCGCGGCACACTAGTGAGGGACTGATGATATTAGCAGGCGATGTAGGCGGGACGAAGGTCCACCTGGCACTTTACGACTTTACGCACGGCACGCTGGTGCATGCGCGCGATGCGAAGTATCCGGCGAAGGATTACCCGGGGCTTGAAGAGATTGTGCGCGAGTTTGTGGGCAAGGACCCGATAACAGCGGCGTGCTTTGGAGTGCCGGGGCCGGTGCGTCATGGCCGGCTTCGGTTGACGAACCTGCCGTGGACGCTGGACAGCTTTGAATTGGAACACTCGCTGTCGATTCCGCATGTTTTTTTGATCAATGATCTGGAAGCGAACGGGTACGGCATTGCCGAGCTTGAGCCACACCAGTTACACACACTCAGCGAAGGCGACCCGAGCCAGATTGGCAACCGCGCGCTGATAGCCGCGGGAACGGGGCTGGGCGAGGGGATCCTGACGTGGAACGGGCATTACCATGTGCCGATGCCGAGCGAGGGCGGCCACTCGGATTATGCGCCGCGCAACGAGGACGAGATAGACCTGCTGCGATTTTTGAAGCAGAAGTACCAGGGGCGCATCAGCTTTGAGCGCGTGGTGAGCGGGATGGGCATCACGAACATCTACGAGTTTTTGCGCGATGTGCGCGGGCTCAAGGAGAGCGCGGAGTTGGCGGCCCGGTTGAAGCACGAGGACCCGAACGCAGTGATAACCGAGCTGGCGCTGGCAAAGAAGGATGAGCTCTGCGAGAAGACGCTGGACATGTTTGTGTCGGCGTATGGAGCCGAGGCGGGCAACCTTGCACTGAAGGTGCTGTCAGTGGGCGGGTTGTACATCGGAGGCGGAATTGGGCCGCGCATACTTGAGAAGCTCAAGGACGGGACGTTCATGAAGGCGTTCACGGACAAGGGTCGGTTGAGCCAGCTCTTAATCAATATGCCGGTGCGTGTGATTTTGGAGAGCCGGGCGGCGTTGCTGGGAGCGGCGGCGTATGCGGAAGCGAGAGCGGCGGAGATAAGCGGGACGAGTCCGAGGGTTGCGAGCAAGTTCTGAGGTTGCACAGAATCACGGGGGCTGTGGTGGCGGCTGTGATGGATTTTTTAAGTTGATTTTTATGATGGGGTTAGGGTGGGTTTCACAGTTGCACAGGGCAGAAATCGATAACTAAGGGACCAAGGGACATAGGGACTAAGGGACTGAAAACAAAGGGGCGGAGTTCAAAACAGTGGGCTATTTGCCATCGTTTAGGCGGCTCATTAGCTCATCTTGAGTGCAGGTGATGCCGATGCAGGCATGGGCGTTTTTGCTGACGTCGACGGTGGAGAGGAAAGCGGAGACGAGGCCGGAGAGGGTCATGTTGTGGTGGGCAGCCCAGACTTTGGCGCGTTTATAGGCTTTGAGGGAGACGGAGACGGTGATGTTCTTGCGTGATGGGTCCATGGGATTATTGTGCGCGTTTGCTTTTTATAATCTGCAAGCCATTACAAATTATCGATTGGATGCTGATGGAAGCCCGGTGGCGGTGGGCAGGATGGCGCGGTAGCTGGCGTCGAGAGCCGGGCCCATGAGGAGGATGGCGGAGATGCGGCGGACGACCTGGGCGAAGTAGGCGGCTTCTTCAGGGTGAAGGGCGCGGTGGAGGAGGGGAGAAGCGGGTTCGGAGGTGAACTCGCGGTAGCTAAGCCACTTTTTGAGGACCTGATAACCGCCGAGAGTGTAATTCCAGACGTTGATAGGGACGGCGGACCAATGAGCGTCACCGTTTAAATAAACATCGACGCAGGATTCGCCGAGAAGGTTGAGGGCGGATTGACGCGAAGTTTCCCCGGTCCCCAAGTGCGAGGGACCGGGGTCACCCGTTGTTGGTTGGTCAGCGGCGAGGACTGCGAGTTTTTGGAGCTCGGCATCAATTAGTGAGACGGCACGATAAAATTCTTCGCTTTTATTTTTGTATTCAAAGTATTCTTCATATCCTTTTGGCCGGCCAATAATTTTTTCTTTAAAAAGGTAAGAATAAAGCGGTTCAAATTTCCCTTCTAAATACAGACTAAGCTC
>CAIMNN010000497.1 GCA_903842845.1 uncultured Acidobacteriaceae bacterium
GTGAATGCATCCTCGAACAATAACCTTCAAATGGAGAGAAAATCCTATGGCGTTGTCGGCAGCGCCGGTTTCGGCAGCGGCTCCGGCTCCAGCTCCGGCAGTTCCAGCGGTTATGTTAGCCAAGGCACCTACCGCGCCTCCGACGCCCTCGCCGAAGGCGACGTCACCACCAACGCATTCGACGACTTCTTCCAGTACTCCATCACCCAGCCCGTCACCATCCACAAAAATGAGTCGGCCATGGTCCCCATCCTCCAGCAAAACCTCCCCGCCGACCACGTGACCCTATGGAGTGAAAAGGACCCGCACCCACTGCGCGCCGTCTGGCTCGACAACACCTCCAAGCTCACACTCGACACCGGCAGCTTCTCCATCTTTGAGAGCGGGGAGTTCGCCGGCGAGGGCCTCCTTGATCCCATCCACCCCGGCGAGCGCCGCCTGCTCTCCTACGCTGCCGACCAGGCCATCCGCGTCCGCGTCACCAACCGCGACCTCAAGCGCACCCTCCACCACATCTCCATCCACAAGGGCTCCATCGTCGAGACCAACATGGAGGTTCAGTCCAAAACCTACACCGCCGTCAACTCCGCCGATGAAGAGCGCGTAGTCCTCATCGAGCACGCGCGCCGCACCAACGGCTGGAAGCTCGCGGACGAGCTAAAGCCCGACGAGACAACTGCGGACCTCTACCGCTTCAAACTCGCCGTCCCCGCACACTCCACCGCCGCGCTCACCGTCAGCGAGCACGGCCCGCAGTACACAACCGTGCGCCTCGATACGTCGCTCAACAACTCGAACTACATCATCGACCTCACCAAGCGCGTGCCGGATTCACTCGACAGCATCCAGCCCGTCCTCAACGCCGAAATGGCCATTGCCGAGCTCGACGGAAAGATCAACAAGGCCAAAGAGGAAGAGCAGGCCGCATCAGCCGATGAAGCCCGCGCCCGCGAGAACCTCACCGCCCTCAAAGGCAACGACGCCGCCAAGCGCTTTGTCGACGAGCTGAACCGCTCCGAAGACAAGCTGCAAGCCACTCGCAAGCTCATCGCCGACCTCGAGGCCCAGCGTGAAGCCGCAGCCCAAAAACTCATGGACCAGATCGACAAGCTCGCCTTCGATTGGGACGAATCCAAACAAAAATAATTTTCTGCAACTCAACCTCTGTGCCCCATCCATCGCGCGTCCTATGCGCGATGGGTGGGATTACTGTACCTTTACCCCCCAAAAAAGTAGGGAACTCCCACTTTCCCTGCTTCGTATATGATTTCAACAATCTTATTGAACCCATCGGAGCTTCGCTCGCGCCTGAAGCCGAAAGCAGGTCTTTATGTCAATCTCTGAATCCGAAAAATCCCAGCTCCGTTACGCACGCCTCGCCGGCTTCATGTACCTCATCATCCTCGCGATCTATATCTTGAGCGTCCAAATCACCAGCCGCATTGAACTCCCCGGCAACCCTCTCGAAACCGCGCACCGCATTGCCGGCTCCGAACTGCTCTACCGCGCAGGACTCTCCCTCGGCGTGCTCAACACCTTCAGCGCCGTGCTGTTGGCCGTCGGTCTCTATTTCACGCTCAAACCGGTCAACAAAAATCTCGCGTTTCTAGCCTTGATCTTTGAATTGATTTACGTAACCGTCGGCGCCGCCCTCAACGTCTTTGATTTCCTCTTCATGAAGCTGCTGATGGGCGCTTACTCTACATCCGCCCTCGACCCCAAACAACTGGCCGCCATCGCCGACCTGCGCACCTTTGTCAGCTCGGTTGAATTGAACATCACCTGCATCATCTATGGAGCGGGCTCCA
>CAIMNN010000498.1 GCA_903842845.1 uncultured Acidobacteriaceae bacterium
CTGCGCATCCGGCAAGAGGGATTCGCGCTCGACCAAAAGTCATCGCGCAGCCATCTGCTCGGCTCACTGAGTTGGGAGCTGCTCATCACTGGCCTGACGACGGAACAGAGTTTTGAATTCAGTCTGAATCAGCGTGGCAAAAAAAAGTGGACAGTCGCAATCGATGGCAGCGCACGCACCGCCCGCTGCAGCGAAGCAACGTTCGCGGTGCCTATCGATGAGACACCAACGCTGCGCCTCTTTCTCGACGGCTCGGTGATTGAGAGTTTCTTCGGCGTGAGTGAAGCATGCACCAGCCGCGTCTATGGCCTGCAGCCTGGTGAATGCTCTTACGAAATGAACCTGCAAGGTCCGGGTGCGGTGCAGTGCAAACTTTTTTCGTTGCGGCCAATTTCGCCAGACAAGCTGACCAGCGAGTACCCGGTTCTTTGACCGAAGTGAAATCAAAATTGAGCGGTAGAGCGAACACGGCATGGCGATGATTTAATCTACCTCCAACACAACTTAGTGCTGGAGGCTTGTCGATGACGCTTGACCGCAGAAATTTTTTCGTAGCCTGTTCCAAGGTGGGTGCGGGGGCAACCCTGTTGCCGGGGATTTTGTATGCGATGGCAGCGCAGGCGCAAGAAGCTGCAGCGGGCGCCAAGACTTCAGCTCCAATCACGGATGAGATGATCGACGAGGCTGCGAAGCTTGCCGGCGTGGGCCCGTTCAGCGCGGAGCAGAAGAAGCAGATGCACGGCATTCTAAAATTTCAACGCTTTGCCTATGATCCTATTCGCGAGCTGAAGCTGCCGAACTCGGTGGCGCCTGCGTATGTGTTTCATCCGTTGCCAGCGGAGACATTAAAACCTAAAAGAGAAGAGTGCGAGATAATTGATCCTCTTGCGACAGTAATCATCGTGACTGACGATGTCGGCGGTTATGGCCATCGTCCTATTCCGAGCAATATTGAAGAGATGGCCTACTGGTCGTTGTTGGAATTGGGTAAAGCTATAGGATATGCAAAAGTTTCCTCGCTTGATTTAACCATAATGTATATCGCTCGATTGAAACGTCTTGACTCAAAGCTCCATTGCATCATCACGCTCACCGAGGAGCGTGCGCTGCGGCAGGCGAAGGAAGCGGACGAAGCCATCAAGCGCGGCGAGTACAAGGGGCCGCTGCATGGGATTCCGTGGGCAGCGAAGGACCTGCTCGCGGTCAAGGGTTATCCAACAACATGGGGCGCGGGTGGATTTGAGAAGCAGAGCTTTGATGTCGATGCAACGGTCGTCGAGCGATTGGATGCTGCCGGAGCGGTGCTAATTGCGAAACTTTCATTAGGCGCACTCGCCATGGGCGACAAATGGTTCGGCGGGCGTACGCGTAACCCGTGGAACCTCGACCAGGGCTCGAGCGGTTCATCTGCCGGTTCGGCGTCGGCTGTTGCTGCGGGCTGTGTAGGGTTTGCGATTGGGTCGGAGACACTCGGCTCCATCAGCTCGCCTTCGACGCGTTGCGGAGTGACCGGATTGCGGCCGACGTTTGGATTGGTTCCGCGCACCGGTGCGATGGCTTTGAGCTGGACGATGGACAAGCTGGGGCCGATTGCCCGCTCTGCTGCTGATTGCGATTTAATAATTCATGCGATCGCCGGGCCGGATGGCAAAGACACATCCGTTGCTCGCGAATTTATATGGCCTATGCAAATGGATGTTAAGTCGCTGCGCGTCGGTTATCACAAGAGCGCGTTCGATGTTCCGCCGCCGGTGAAAGAAGAGCCGGCTGCGCCGAACGAAACTGACGAGCAGAAGAAAAAGCGCGAAACTGCGAACCGCGCCGCGTACGAAGCACGCGTGCGCCGCGTGTATGATTTGAAATTTGAGAAGGCTGCACTTGAAGCAATCAAAAAAATGGGCCATGAACTTGTTCCACTCGAGTTGCCCAAGCTGCCTTATGATGCAATAGCGCAGTTGCTCACCGCTGAGGCTGCCTCCGCATTTGACGAGCTCACGCGTTCGGGGCGCGATGCGCTCCTCACAGAACAGAGCTCCGACGATTGGCCGAACGTCTTCCGCGCGGCGCGCTTTTACCCGGCAATCGAATACATCCAGGCCAGCCGCGCACGCACACTCGTCGTCGAGCAGATGCGCGCACTCTTCGCTAACGTCGACATTCTCGTCACTTCGTCGTATAACGGCGCGCAGTTGACGGCGACCAACTTGAGCGGCCACCCAGCACTCATTGTGCCCAACGGCCTGCGCGGCAGCGATGCGCCGGCGGCGGCGAGCTTTGACGACGGCAACAGCGACGACATCGGCGGCCCCGGCACGCCGGTGAGCATCACCTTCCTCGCCGCGCATTACAACGACGCGGTGCTGCTCGAGTTCGGCCGCGCGTATCAGGAAGCAACCGGCTTCCACAAGCTCCATCCGCCGATTGGCTGAAGTAACATTCACTCATGGCACTCGTCGAGCTCGAGCAGGTGACAAAAAGTTTTGACTCCGCACGGCCGGCCGTCGACAGCGTGAGCTTCAGCGTCGAAGAGGGCGAAACGCTCGGCATCGTCGGCGAATCGGGCTCGGGCAAGACCACGCTCGCTCGCATGATTCTCGGCCTTATCCCGCCAACCTCGGGCACCATCCGCGTTGCGGATATCGACATCGCCCACGCGACATCAACAGAGATGCGCGCACTGCGCCGTCAGATGCAGCCGGTTTTTCAGGACCCCTACGGCGCGCTCGACCCACGCATGAAGATCGGCGACATTATCGCCGAGCCGCTTGTGATTCATCGCGAGGCTATAACTCAGTTGATTGGCGGTCGCCTCATGCGCGCCGACATCCGCACCCGGGTCACCGCGCTACTTGTAGAAGTAGGCTTAGACAGCTCCGCGCTCAACCGCTATCCGCACGAGTTCAGCGGCGGCCAGCGCCAACGCATCAACATCGCCCGCGCCTTGGCCCTACGCCCGAGGCTGCTTGTCCTCGACGAGCCGGTTTCCGCGCTCGACGTAAGCGTTGGCGCACAGGTCATCAATTTGCTGCGCGTGCTTCAGCAACAACACAACCTGACCTGTATCTTCATTTCGCATTCTATGCCGCTGGTGCGTTATCTCTGCTCGCGAGTTGTCGTCATGCGTCAAGGCAGAGTCGTCGAAACAGGCGAGGCCGTCGCGCTTTGCTCGGCCCCCAAAGAGGAGTACACGCGGCAGCTGATTGCCGCAACGCCCGAACTGCCTGCATTGATTTAGCAAACTAATCGGTGCTGACCCGCTCTTCAGTGCCTTTCATTGTTTGCGTCCAGTGCTCATTATCGGTCGAGTATTCCTGGCGAAATTCGATCCTGGTTGGCGAGATAAAAACATTCACTACGCGGTAATAAGTAGTCTTTCCGTTTTCCTGAATCTGCCAGGGAAATGTCCAGGTATTGCCTTCAATCAATAATTTTCCTGTTCCATTTGCGGTGCCATTGCCAGGAATTGTATAAGCAGTGAAGTTTTTTTCAGCCGCGTTATATACATAAACCAAAAGTATCTTCGATTCCCCGTTTACGACCTGATTGCAGGCCGCATATTCATTACTTTTCCAGCAGATGTTGCGGAGGTTGGATGTATCATGCGTGGCTTTGCTTTGCGCCGTGGCAAGATGTTCGACCTCGACCTTCCAGCTTCCGCGGTAAGCCAGAATTGCGTCAACAGACTGCTGAGGTAAAGCCTGTTGTCCTCCGAGTATGACCGCGTTGAGGATAAAAATCATACTCAAGCAAATGTGAATGGATCTCATAGGCCGCCTCCGGTCTGATGATTTTCAAAGCAAGAAGTACACATTGGGAAATGAAAAGCGACGACACGCTAAAGACGTGTCGTCGCCAGGTTTGCTTCAAATTTGAAGCGCGTTAGTTGCTTGGCTTGGCCGGTGCAGCAGGCGCTGTTGGCGGTGCTGTTGCCGGTGCCGGTGTTGCAGCCGGAGCGGCAGCGGGTGCAGTTGCAGCCGGAGTGTTTGCCTTCGGCTGAGTACCCTGGGTCGCCGGACCAGCAGCAGGTGCGGCACCGGGCCCGCCAGCGGGCACGGCAACTGAGCCAGGCTGACCCGGTTGACCAGGCTGGCCGGGACGAAGCGGCATACCCGGGCGCGCGCCACCTGGCGGCATTCCCGGACGGCCCTGCATGCCTTGCGGCATCTGCGGCTGCGCGGGACGGGCAGGAGCCTCGGCGACATCGAGCAGCTCGACGTCAAAGATAAGGTCGGTCTTAGGATTGATATCCGGATGGTTCTTCGGGTCGGGGCTCTTGATGCCGTGCATACCGTAGCCAAGCTGCCAGGGGATGAAGATGCGACGCTTGCCGCCAACCTTCATGCCTTCAAATCCCATGTCAAAACCGGGAACGGTGCGGCCCGCACCCTGAATGAACTGGATTGGCTGGCCGGCTGCCTTCACTGGCTTGCCGTCCTTGTCCAACTCGGGCTTGCCGTCCTTGCCCATCACTGGCGACTCGGGGTGATCGTGCGAGGAATCAAACTTGGTGCCATCCGCGGCAAAATAGCCGGTGTAGTGAATGGTGTAGAGCTTGCCGGCTTCAGCGAGAGCTCCTGTGCCGACAACCTCATCCTGATAGAAGTACTTGATGGGCTGAGGGTAGAAGTCCTTTGCAGGCTTCTTGATGGGCGGTATGCCCGGGGGCAGCTTGGGGCCGGCTGTTGCGGCAGAGGCGGTCGTTGCTGTACGAGGCTTGGCTGCTGCGGTTGCGGGCTTGGTTGCGGTCTGTGCTCCGGCCGCAAGAGTGGCGCCGGCAAGGATCATTGCTGCAAAAATCTTGCTTTTCATTGTGATTAGAAGCTCCTGATTACCCGTAATTAGTCTATCCGTCGGATCCGACACGGGCGCACTACCTATTTTACTGACGAAAACCACGGTTGCAACGCTCATATAAATGAATTTGTTACGTGCGGGCGGGGCCTGAAAAATTGTAAATTGGAGTATGGCGCACGAAATTGTAAAAATTCTTCATCTGCTCTGGCTTCCTATTGCCTCTTTTTTGGCTGGAGCCCTCAATACAATCGCCGGCGGCGGGTCATTTTTAACCCTGCCACCACTCCTGGCCTCAGGAGCAGCCGCGCGCGGGGGTATTGTTACAGCGCAGGCTACGAATACCGTAGCCCTTTGGCCCGGCCAGTTGACCTCGACTTACGGCTTCCGCAAGGACCTCCGCGAGCACCGCAAGCACATACTCCCACTAGCGATAGCAGCAGGCATCGGCGGCGCCATTGGCGGACAATTGCTTATCCGCACCAGCAACCATCACTTCGCACAATTGCTTCCCTGGTTGCTGCTCTTTGCTTCCACTCTTTTCGTGCTCAGCTTCCCTTTGGGCAGTTGGCTTGCCAGCCGTCACGGCGCCAAGCGTTCCAACTTCTGGCTTTTTGTGGGAATGGTCTTCGTCAGCGTGTACGTAGGCTACTTCGGCGCAGGCGGCGGTTTCCTGGTTCTGGCCCTGCTCGGCATCTGCGGTGTGCAGAACATCCACGAGATGAATGCCCTGAAGGTTGTTACTGCAATCGTCTCGCTCGGTATACCGGTCATCACCTTCATCGTCGCAGGCCGCGTTGAGTGGAGCTACTGCCTGGTCATGGCGATTTTGGCGGCGCTGGGTGGATACCTCGCCGCCCATTACGGGCGCAAGATACATCCCTGGACCATGCGCTGGATTGTCGCCATCGTCGGATTCCTGACAGCGGGATACTTCTTCATCGTCAAGCCGTAGAATTATCTAGGCTGGTAAACCTAACCTTCGATGATCGCTTTCATACAACCATTCGGCATGCAGGGATTCGGGGGCGGGCCGCGTCTGCTGCGCAGTTTGCTCGATTGCGAACACATGCCGGCGATCAGCATCGCCACGGTGCCGGCTGAGATTGCCACTCCTACTCCTATTCCTGAGTTCGACCTGCCGGTTCGGCCGCGGTTGGGAAGGCTGGAGCGTACGCGCTACTCCTATCAGTTATCGCGGCTCAATCCTTTATTCTGCTCGCATTTTGAAAAAAAGCTGACGCAACTACTCCAGCGCGAAGGCGTGAAGGTCATTCACCTCATCCCGCACAGCTATGACCTGGTTCCGGTGACGAATGTCGCACTCAAGCTGGGCATTCCGTTGTTCCTCAGCATTCATGACGACCTTGAATACGTCAGCCGTGGCCACTACAGCCTGAATGCGATGAAGGCAGGCATGGCGCGTGCCTGGCAGAACGCCGCTGGCATCTTCACTATCAGCGATGAGATCGGCGAGGAATACGGACGCCGTTACGGCACGCGTGATTTCGTCACTGTGACCGATGGCCTGAAGAGCTTCGCCGCTCAACCGCTGCCGCGGCCGAAGAACTCACTGCGCATCTACTTCATGGGTCTGAACCACTACAACTACATTCCGAACTTCCGCTCACTGCTCGATGCGTTGAAGCTGCTTCGCGCGCAATTACCGGGCTGGCCCATATCGCTCACCATGCGCTGCGGTTCATTTCTCGGCGAGCGGCATTCTGATGATGTTCCCATCACCGTGCATCCCTTTGCCCCCAGCGAGAGCGTTGTGGATGAGGACATGCTGAGCGCGGACCTGCTCTACCAGCCGTTACCCTTCGCCAAGTCCGCGCAGGCGTTCGGAAAGTTCTCGCTCTCCACCAAGTTGGTAACGTATCTCGGAAGCGGTCTGCCCATCTTGTACCACGGGCCAGAGCAGACCGCGGCAAACATGATGTTGAAAAAACACGATGCCGCCATTCGCATCACCACGGAAGACCCC
>CAIMNN010000499.1 GCA_903842845.1 uncultured Acidobacteriaceae bacterium
CGCAGGCTGCACAGCCCGAGATCCCACGTCCGGACAAGACCGGATCGCTGGGTGAGATCATCGGTATCCCTGGGCGCAAAACGGCGACCTGGACCGCGGCCATGTCGATGGCCGGCAACGGCGCGTTGGGCGTGGCGCCCGACTGCGACAAACTGCTCCAGTTGATCTTCGGCAAAGCTGTGACCATTTCCGCAGGCGCGTCCGCCACCTATGGTCTCGATGACAACGCCTACTCCGCGTCCATCTGGCACTACAACGACCCCAGCACGGTGGCGCAGTACGTCGCCATCGGCGCGGTTTGCCATCAGTTGAAGATCAGCTTCGGCGGCGACGTGCCGACGTTGGAATTCTCCGGCTCGTGCCTCTGGGTGCTCGATACCGACCAACTGGCTGACGGCACAATGGACGCTATCGGAAAGGGCGGGATTTCGGCATGGACCGCGCGCCCGACGCCAACCGTCAACGGCAAGCCGCCCGCGGGCTTCACCGGCACGGTGACTCTCGACGGCCAGACCTACACCACCCTGCGCCAGGGCAGCATCACTCTCGCGGTGGCCCGCAACCTCCCCGGCGACGTGTTCAACAGTTACTACAGCGATGCGCCCGTCCCCGGCCTCCGCTCGGTCGCTGTCGATTTCGGAGTCTACGACGATGACTCTGCCAACTTGAAGGCGCTGAAGCAGAAGTCGTTCAACAAGACGGTGATGGACCTCTCGTTCCAGATTGGGACGGTGGCGGGCAACAAGTGGGGGATCACCACCAAGAACGTCATGCTGCCCGCTCCAACGCTGGACATGGGCGGCGACCGTCGCGCGCTGTCGTTCAGCAGCGCTAAGGCGCACGACACCAGCATCGGCAGCAAGGACGCGATGTCGTTGGTGATCACCTAACTTTTGCCTCGTCGGAGGAATCTGTGTGTTACTCATATGTTCGAATGGCGGCGGAAGCTCGGCTGGCGCAGCCGGCGAACCCGATGCCGGGTTTCGCAGCCATGGCCATTTGCCTTTCGAACTGATTTGCCCACCCGGTAAACGCTACGGCGTCAGGGAGGCTCATCCCGCTTTGCCCATCAAAGGTCAGCTGAGGCGTTTTACGGCAAAGTGGGTATCCAAAACGACTGGGGTGCGATCCTAAAATAGACGCGAGAATGTTTCGATCTCCCATCGCGCGAGAGATGTGGCCCCGGCCTTTTCCTTCGCCGCGCTAACCCATTCCCGATACCGCTCAAGGCTGTCCATCCTCGTCCACTTGTCGGAAACGCCAGGCAATTCTCCGATAATATATGCATCAAAGGGGCAGTGGGGCGGCGTGGACACCTTCCCGATGCACCATAGGTACTTCAGGTAGAGGTTGAGCACCTTTTGGGCTATTCCAATTCGAAAACGCCCCTCCACGAGTACCTCGGCGTGGTTTGCCGAGAGCTCTCCTGACAGGGTCTCAACATTTCGGAAGTGATCTTCGTCGCTCACCGGCTCTCGGTAATGCGCTTCGAGTTGCTCCAGTGAGGACCGAAGCGACTGACGAAAGTTCTCCTTCCCGTTCTCGTTGGCTTCGGCCTTATAGACGTATGCCCTCTGGAAGGCACCTCGTATAGTGCAGTTAAAGAACTCGTCCCTCAGAAAGTCTTCCTGCTGCGCGTCCATGCCCTGATTCTACTGCGATTCGTCGCGGCAGCCTGTCCCGAGTGCGCCAAATGAGCGTGAAGCTATCTCGAACCTTGGCCTTGCCGGCGGTCCCACGTCAGGCGTTCTGAGCGATAGGTTCTGCCGCGTCGCCGGCTTACGACCAGACTGCCGAACTGCGCATTGAGTTCACTCCCGTGTGGGAAAGAGCACCTGGCAGCACCTCCCAAAACTACGACCTATGGCCACCCACGTTTCTATCAAGACCATCGACAGCACGGCATTCCCCGGCGTCCGCTTCGTGATTAAGCGCATGACGAAGCGGCGCGCCGACGCGCTCGATGATGCGCAG
>CAIMNN010000500.1 GCA_903842845.1 uncultured Acidobacteriaceae bacterium
CCTCGTTGAGCGAGAGCATTCAACATGCGCGTATTCTCAAAAGCGGATTCATCGCCCTGTTAAAGCCATCGGGCGCGCTCGTCTTTTCAGGCGATAACGTCAGCGAAAAACAGATCACTGGCATCCGCGCGCAGAAGGATGGTTGGGTTGCAAAGGAAGAAACATTTCCTGCCTGGGGTTATACGATCCTGACCGCCTACCGGCCTTCAGACATCACAGAAGAGCTCATGAGGATGGCAGCTCTGATTGTCTCCTGCGGAATTTTCATTCTCGGTCTTATCGTTGTCACGCAATCCATCATCATTCGCCAACAGGTTTTAAAACCTGTTCAGAACCTCACTTGTGCACTGCAAAACGCCGACCTCAACACGCGCTTGAGCAAGTTGCGTGATGATGAGATAGGCGAAATGGCTGGCGCATTCAATCAATTTGTCACACGTATGCGCGAAGTGCTGATTGAGCTCAAAGCCAGCTTCGACGTCACTTATGTGCACACAAACAATATTCAAAAAGTTGCTGAGTCAAATGGCCAGACAATGGAGCAGCAGCAATGCAGCGCAGACGCCGCATCCAATGCCATCAGTGAGCTTGCCGATGGAATTTCATCCATCTCTAGCATCACCCAAGAAGCAAATCAGCGCGCCAAAGGTGCTAACGACGCGGCCGATCAGGGTCGTCAACAGGTAGATGAAGCAGTCCATGCGATGGAGAACTTGACCAATGAAGCCAGCGAGAGCGCAGAAAAACTGGCCACACTGACCAGCCGCGCGCATGAGATCAGCAAGATCGTCGGAGTCATCGAAGAGATTGCCGCGGGTACAAACCTGCTAGCGTTGAATGCTTCCATTGAAGCCGCACGTGCCGGGGAACATGGCCGGGGATTTGCGGTGGTTGCCGGCGAAGTGCGTCGGCTTGCCGAGCGCACCGCTCAGGCAACGCAGCAGGTTGGCTCACTGATCCGCGGCATCGAGGAGCAGACGGAAACCGCCGTCAGCAGTTTTACAAACGTGCGCATGCGCGTCAGTGAAGGCTCTGAGCAGATCAAACACCTGAACAGCACCTTTGAACGCATCAACACGCTGGCCTCCGAAGTGAGCAGCAGCGTTGACCGTATTGCAAATGCAGCCGAGGAAAAAGTTCAGTTTGCCGCGTCGGCTACAAATGTTATCAATGAGCTTTCATCAAGCGCGCGTCAGGGCAAGCTCGATGTCGGTGAGGTGCTCTCTGGAACCAGTGAGCTGTTGGCCAACACGCAAAGCCTCAAGGCCATCGTGGATGCTTTCAATCTTCGTCATGACTAGTGGGCGCAGGCTATGTGCCTGCGCGTCGAATGACGACTATCAGATGCGGATACTTTATCGCCGAAAGGTTGATGTTCTAACTCGCACGCTTTGTTGATTGGATCCGACCCGCTTGTATCCTAATCGACACGTGTACCAACGACACCGCCGCCGGTGTTACTCCGGGTATGCGCCCCGCCTGCCCGATTGTCGCTGGCCGCACGCGTTCCAGCTTCTCCTTCATCTCGCG
>CAIMNN010000501.1 GCA_903842845.1 uncultured Acidobacteriaceae bacterium
CACCTGCACCCACCTGGGCTGCATTGTGGGCATCTCCGACACCGGGTTCTCCTGCCCCTGTCACGGCTCGCGCTATGACCAGGACGGCACCGTCACCGGCGGGCCCGCGCCCAAGCCACTGCCGTGGTTTAAGGTGACCCTCGCCCCCAACGGCGAACTCGAAGTGGACAAGAACACGCAGGTCAACCCTGGCACTTACTTCACCGTATGAGCACCGCGACCCAAGAACCCAAGACAAAATCTCCGGGCATGTGGGGCGCCCTCAGGCAGATCCCCGCCGACATCTGGAGTTCCGTGTTCCGGAACCCACTCCCCTCCAACGATCTGGAGCGCTCCTCCACCAGTTTCACCAACTTCTTCCTGCACATTCACCCGGTCAAGGTTCACAAGAACACGCTGCGGCCGATCTACACGCTGGGCCTCGGGCTAATGTCCCTGTTTCTGTTCCTGATTCTCGTCGTCACCGGCATCCTGCTGATGTTCTACTACGTGCCTTCGACCACACAGGCGTACGACCGCATGCTGGACCTGCGGGGCACAGTGGCCTTCGGCATCTTCCTGCGCAACATGCACCGCTGGAGCGCGCACGGCATGGTGGCGATGGTCTTCCTGCACATGTGCCGGGTCTTCCTGACGGGCGCGTACAAGAAGCCGCGCGAGTTCAACTGGGTGATCGGCGTGGTGCTGCTCCTGGTCACGCTGTTCCTGAGCTTCACCGGTTATCTGCTGCCCTGGGATCAGCTGGCATTCTGGGCGATCACGGTCGGCACGGCAATCGCCGGCTACGCACCGTTCGTAGGCAAGCAGATGCAGTTTGTACTGCTGGGCGACACCACAGTGGGCCAGGAAGCGCTGTTGCGCTTCTACGTGCTGCACGTGGCCGTGCTGCCCGTGGTGCTGGTGCTGTTGATCGCGATCCACTTCTGGCGCATCCGCAAAGATGGCGGACTTTCGCGGCCGGAAGCCGCTCCCGGTCCGCTGGTCAAAGTCCGCATGGAGTTGCAAAAGAAGGTCTATGGCCTGCAGGGCTTCGTGCGCGGTCCGTTCACCAAGATCGGCAATGTGCCCGATGAATCCGTCTACAGCTGGCCCAACCTGCTGATGGCGGAACTGCTGGTGCTGGTCTTGACTGTGTCTGCAATCCTGGTGGTCTCCCTGCTCTTCAACGCTCCTCTGGAACAGCCGGTGAACGTGATGCATCCTCCGAATCCGGCGAAGGCGCCATGGTACTTCCTGGGCCTGCAGGAGATGGTGAGTTACTCGGCCTTCTGGGGCGGCATCGGCGTACCGACGATCTTCGTGCTGCTGCTGCTGGCCGCGCCGTACATTGATCGCAGTCCCAAGGGAGTGGGGAAGTGGTTCGCGCGGGAACGCCTGCTGGCGAATACGATTTTCCTCACACTGGCCGTGGTCAATGTGATCTTCATCATCATCGGCACCTTCTTCCGCGGGCCGAACTGGACCTTTGTTTCACCGTTCTGAAAGGGCTGACAGCATGCGACTGGCACTGGCAATAGCGAGTTTTGTAGTCCTGATTGTGCACGGCGTCGTCTTCTACAATCAGTTCTTCCACCGTTGGGAACAACACCAGACGGCGTATTTCGAGCAGGCAAGATCGCTCTCCAAGAACGACGCCGAACGGGCCGAACTGGAAGCCCGCTCCCCGCGCGTGGAGCAGACCATCGTCACGAGTTTCGGCGATACTCACGTGGACCGCTGCACCACGTGCCACATGGCGGCGGACGATCCGCGTTTCGCGGGACACGCGGAACCGCTGAAGGCGCATCCTTATTCGGCGGCGATGGGCGACGTCCAGCGCAACGGCAGGTGGGAACGGCGCCACAAGTTCTCGGATTTCGGCTGCACCGTCTGTCATGGCGGGCAAGGGCGCGGACTGGAGAACGTTTACAGCCACGGTGAAGACGAGTTCTGGCCGGAACCGATGCTCGGCTACGTGACGCAGGCCACCTGGCGCAAGGATTTCACTCCGCACCTGAAGGGCAAGGAGTACATGGAGGCCAATTGCGCGCAGTGCCACACGGCGGAAGATTTTGCCGGCACGCCGCACGTCAATCGCGGCCGCAAGCTCTTCTACGCGATGAACTGCTATGGCTGCCACAAGATCGATGGCATGAGCGAAGGCACGCTTGGTCCGGACCTGACGGAAGTGGGTCACAAGTTCAAGATCGATTATCTGTGGGAGTCGATTGTGGAGCCGCGGGCCAACCTCGCGACCTCTTTCATGCCGAAGTTCAACCTCAACGATGCCGATGTCGAATCGCTGGTCATCTTCCTGAAGAGCCGCCTAATTCGGCCGCAGAGAAATTAAAACAATCTGTTTCTATACTTGCGATGGTGTTGCGTGATGGCCTACCTCAAGAAATAGTAGC
>CAIMNN010000502.1 GCA_903842845.1 uncultured Acidobacteriaceae bacterium
GCAACATCTTTATCCCTGACCGCTTCAACGCCGCTTCAAGTCCCATGTTGCTCATGGTCGTCGCAACGACCAGGTCGCCCGTCAACAGACCGCGCTCCTTCAAATCCCGCGCAGCCAACAACAAAATTGCATCGCCGTTCACCACGCGCCCCTGCGAATCAGCCAGCATGCACCGGTCCGCATCGCCGTCAAACGTGATGCCGACCTCGGCTCCGCGCGCCTTCACTTCACTGGCTACGTGTTCAGGATGCAGCGCCCCGCAATTCTCATTAATATTCTTTCCCGTCGGCTTCACATGCAACAGCTCATGCTTCCCGCCGATGCGCGCAAACAGCGTCGGAGCAATCGCCGCCGCCGCACCATTCGCGCAATCCACAACCAGCCGCAGCGATTCCAACTTCAATCCCTTCACCGCAGACTGCAAATACGCAATGTACTCGTCGCGCGAGCTCTCGTTGTCGAGCAGTGTCGGCAACTTCTCCGGCACAACCGCCTCTTCTGCGTGCAAGAGGATTTCTTCTTCCATCGCCAGTTCAAGCGCGTCAGCCAGCTTGAATCCGTCGCCGCCGAAGAGCTTGATGCCGTTGTCTTCCCACGGATTGTGCGATGCGCTGATAACCACGCCCGCAGCGTACTTGTGCTTCTTTGTAAGGTAAGCAACCGCCGGCGTCGGCACCACTCCCGCCGAGAACACCCGCACCCCTGTCGCTCGCAAACCAGCCGCAAGCGTCGAAGCAATCCACGTGCTCGATTCTCGCGTATCGCGGCCTATCAAAACCGCCGGGTTGGCAACACCCTTCAACGAATGCCCCAAAGCCAATCCCGTTGCGTAAACCGTCTTCGCATCCAGCGGATACTCGCCCGCCACACCGCGGATTCCATCTGTCCCAAAAAGCTTTTTGCCTGAACTCATTTTTTCCTTCGTTCTTTTGTCTTCTTGCTCTCATCCGATTCTACGGGAATCTCTTCAACGCGGCTCGTGAACCGCCCGCGTGCCAAGCGTGTTTGCACCACTTCGCCCGTCGCAAGAGTGGCCGCATCGCGCACAACGCGCCCCTGCTCATCCTGCACCAACGCATAGCCGCGGTCCAGCACCGCCAGCGGTGACAGCGCTTCAAGCCTCGCGTTCAACGCGCCGCGTTGCGAGCTGGCCGCATGCATGCGGTGCAGCATCGCCATCTCCATGTGCTGGTGCGCCACCGTCAGCCGCTGTCGCGATTGCCCCAGCCGCTCGCGCGGGTCATGACGCAACACTGCCGCGTTCAACCTCTCTTGCGTTTCCGTCAATATAGATAGCTTCGCTTCAACCGCCTGCTCGGCCCGCGCCGCAAGATCGTCCAGCCGTAGCTCTTGCCTGCGCAGTTGTTGCGTCATCCGCATCTCGTTGCGCCCCGCATCGACGCGCGACCACCGCTGCCGCGCCTGCAACACCTGGTAGCGCGCTGCACGCTCCAAACGCCGCCCCAATTCAACGATCACCTCTGCAACTTTGTGCTGCGCTTCGGTTATCAGCTCCGCCGCGGCCGATGGCGTCGGCGCCCTCAAGTCTGCGACGAAATCCGCAATCGTGAAATCCGTCTCATGCCCAACGGCCGAAACCACAGGCAGGGAAGAGCCCGCTATCGCCCGCGCCACCGCTTCACTATTGAAAGCCGCCAGGTCCTCCAGCGAACCGCCGCCGCGCGCCACGACGATCAGGTCAACCAGCCCGCTCTCATTGAACTCGCGAATCGCCGTGCAAATTTCACCCACTGCCTGCTCGCCCTGCACGCTGACCGGGTAAAGCATCACATTCAATCCCGAGTGACGCCGCCCAACAATATTCAAGAAGTCGCGTATCACCGCGCCCGTCGGCGAAGTCACAATGCCCACCGTACGAGGAAACGCCGGCAGTTTCCGCTTTCGGCTCGCATCAAAAAGCCCTTCAGACGCGAGCCGTTCCTTCAGTTGCTCAAACGCCAACTGCAACGACCCCGCGCCCACCGGCTCCATCGTCTCGGCAACCAGTTGCATCTGCCCGCGTTGCTCATAGACACTGACCTTGCCGCGCACCAGCACATGCAGCCCGTCCTCGGGTCTGAAGCGCAACAACATCGCCTGACGCCGGAACAACACAACCGGCAACTGCGCCTCGGCATCCTTCAACGTGAAGTAAACATGCCCGCTCGGAGCCGGTCGGTAGTTTGAAATCTCGCCCTCGGCCCAGATATCGGTGAACTGCTCTTCAACCAGGTCGCGCACATGCGCCACTAACTCACGCACAGGCCAAACCCGACGCGCCGGCCTCGGCGCTTCAAAGCTCAGCCCCAGTTGCGGCACAAATGGATCATCAATCTTCATCTCAATGCAGTCTACAACCTGCAAAGTGAAGCTGGAATCCTGGCCTCCCTCAATTTCTGCGCCGCTAGCAGAATTCAGTTCCTGAACTTCAGAGTGGCAAAAAACAGAGTCACCGGAGCGGCTGACTCCTGCTAACTCGGAACTTTGCCCCGGTTGTTACATCTCCCTGTCCCACAAGCAAGGACAATTTGCGTTGTTCATAGCTGTGTGTCACCGAAACGTCAGCAACTCGAAGACTGGATACATAGAGTCAAGTGATTTTGATTAAGCGGTTTAAGCAGAAATGAGCAAGCTATCCCTAAACAAATCTTAGAAAGATGGAAGAAATTTCTAAAGAAATCTTAAAAAAGAGCCGAAAGTAATTGATAAAGGTTACTAGTGGTGGTACTATTCTCGCGTATTGGTAACCGTTCAGATGTGACTACCGGGGGACGCAGTACGAAAGTGAATTCTGATGGGGGTTCAAAATGTTGAAAAGAATGGTTTTATTCGCAATTGCAATTTTTGGGTTATTCTCGATTTTCGCTCTTCCTGCTTCAGCCCAAACTAATTGGGTATGGCAGGGGGGCAGCACTTACAGTAATGCTCCCGGCTATTACGGCACATTCCAATCTTCTTGCAACTCTGGATTGCCTCCGGGACGGACCCAAAATGCCTACTGGGTTGATAAGAATGGCAATTTTTGGGTCTTTGGCGGCTTCAGCTCCGCTCTGGGTTCTGTCAATTTAAATGACCTATGGGAGTTCAACCCAACTACATTGCTCTGGACTTGGCAGGGTGGCAGTGTGCCTTACAATCAGCCGGGCAGCTACGGGACACTCGGTTCCGCATCGGCAAGCAATCAGCCGGGTGCGCGTGTGCGGCCAGCCTATGCCGTAGACGCAAGCGGCAATCTTTGGCTCTTTGGCGGATACGGCTTGGATGCCAACGGTGTGTTGGGCGACCTCAACGATCTTTGGGAGTTCAACACCACAACGATGCAATGGACCTGGCAGGGTGGTTCTTCATCAGCTAGTCCCACGCCTTCAATTGGCGCGTTGGGCGTTGCATCCACCGGCTATCAGCCATCTGGCCGTCAATCGGCTGCGCTCTGGATCGACCAGAGCAGCAATCTGTGGGTCTTCGGCGGATTGAACAGCACATCCGGCACAATGAATGATGTCTGGGAGTATCAACCCAGCGCACAAACATGGGCGTGGCAGCAGGGCAATGCAAACACCAGCGGACAGACCGCAGTCTACAATTCATCGACGCCGGCAAATGTAACTCCGGCCAGTGTATCGGCCGCCGTCTATTGGTCCGATGCGCAAGGCATGTTGTGGCTCTTCTCGGGAGTTACTAACAACAACGAGCTCTGGTCTTTCAACCCAGTTACCGGACTCTGGACATTCCAGAACGCCTCGAACTACACGGACGGTTTCGGTAACTATGGCAATCGGGGTGTATCTTCGCCGGTAAATATTCCTGGCGCCCGCAGTGGCGCGATGTTTGCACAGGATGCCAACGGCAGAATCTGGTTCTTTGGCGGCAGCGGCGAAAATGCCAGTGCGACCGGTTCACTCAACGACCTCTCGATGTATGATCCAACCACGCTACAGTGGACCTGGATGGGAGGCTACACGGGCTATGCAAACCTTACCGCATGGTATGGCACCGAGTATGTTCCCTATTCCTGGAACTATCCGGGTTCAAGGGCATCGGGCAGCGCTTTTATTGATGCCCATGGCAACTTCTGGCTCTTTGGTGGTGAGGGCTACGACCTTGCCGGTCACTATGGCGAATTGAACGATCTTTGGGAGTTCACAAGCCAATCTTCAGCTGTAGCACCCTCCTTCAGCGTGGCTAGCGGCACTTATCAACCGGGGCAGAGTGTAAAGCTCAGCACAGGCACAGCCAATGCCTTGATCTTCTACACAACCGATGGCTCCGCGCCGACCACCTGCTCTAATCTCTATTCCGCACCGATCTCAATACTCGGTTCGCAGAATTTTGAGATCGTCAACGCAATCGCCGTTGCACCCACCAATATGCAGAGCCCGGTTGTGACTGCGTCGTACACCGCCTTGCAGACTTACAGTTGGATTCCGCCGACCACTAGCCTCGTCTATGGCAGCAACATCGCCGGATTGATGAATGCAACCTCGAACTATCCTGGAAGCTGGAACTATTTCATTGGTTCAACGCCTGTGTATCCATCCACAGTGCTTGCTCCCGGACAGTTCCAGATCGACGCCATCTTCACACCCGCAGGCGGTGGCCCAACCCACAAGACCAGCATGAAGTTGACCATCACCAAGGCGCCTATCTACATCAGCGCCGGTACAGTGACGGTCGTGTATGCATCGGCAGTGCCGCGCACCTACCCTTACACTGTGAGCGGCTTCGTCAATAACGACACCGCTGCCGTCATCACTGGCACTCCCACCATTACCACACCAGCCACCTCGCGCGCTGCTTCCTCGGGTGCGGTTTACTACACAGCCAACGTCGGAATCTATTCGCTCAATCCAACCTGGGGATGTTTGAAGGCTGCCAATTACACCTTTGTCTTCCTCCCGGGAGTACTGAGCATCGTTCCCAGCTCTGCAAATTTAACCGTGCAGCCTAACAATCTCTCAGTCAAATATGGTTCTCCGCTTCCAACGCTGACCTACAAGATCACAGGTCTGCTCAATTGGGATACCGCGGCAACACAGACAACCGGCACACCTCAACTGACACTGGTGACCCTTATACCCATGGGTTCAGCAAGCAAGTCAGGTGAGGGTAAAGCTCCGCTCACCGTTCCCGGACCTCCGGTGGGCGGTGGGGTACTGCCGCGTGGAACCTATCAGATCACAAGTGGTCCGGGCACACTCACTCAGACTTACGGAAACTATGCTGGCTTCATCTATGGGTCTGGGACTTTAACCGTCTATTAAGCTGTTGACTACTAGACGCCCCCGGCAGCCAACCTACTGCCGGGGGATTTTTGTGCCATCCAGTGTTCCCATGTTTATCACTAACCAACTCGGGTTCGATATACTCCAGCCATGAAAAAGCTTCTCTCCGTGCTTCTGCTTCTCGTCGCCCCCTTTGCCCATGCCTGGGGCAATGAAGGCCACCGGATTATCAATCGCCTCGCCGCCTCCACGCTGCCCGCGGATGCACCGGATTTTCTGCGCTCACCGGATGCGCTCAACCTCATCGAGTACCTCGGCCCCGAGCCCGACCGCTGGCGTTCGCCCGCCGAGCCGGAGCTCGTTGCCGCACAGGCCCCGGAGCACTTCATAGACCTCGAAGACGCTGACGCTCTCGGTGCACTTCCGCACAAGCGCTTTGACTTCCTCGCCCTCGCTTACGCCGCCCACAAGGACCCCACAAAGATCGGCCTGCAACCCTGGGAGGCCACCGAAGTATGGGAGCGCCTGAAGGCCGCATTGCGCGAGTACCGCAACCTCAAGGCCGCAGGCAAAAGCACTCATGAAGTTGAGCAGGCCGCACTCTTCTATGCAGGCTGGCTCGGCCACTACGTCGGCGACGCCGCACAGCCCCTGCACACTTCCATCCAGTACAACGGCTGGGTCGGCGCAAACCCAAACAGCTACACCACCGAGCACAAAATTCACTGGCTGTTTGAGGGCACCTTCGTCGCTGCCAACATCACTCCGGAGATGGTCGCGCCCAAAATGACCGCCGCACACGCAGTCGACGGCGACTTCTTCACCAACTACATCACGTATCTGCGCAACTCGAATACGTACGTCGAGAAGGTCTATCAATTGGAAAAGGCTGGTGGTTTCACCGGCAAAGGCTCACCCGACTCGCGCGAGTTCACAGCATCGCGCCTCGCCGTCGGCGCATCCATGCTCCGCGACCTCATCTACACCGCATGGATCGATAGCGCAACATATGTGCCTGATCCATACGCGCCTAAAGTACCGATTGCAAAGTAGTCGATTCGTTCACTTCGCGTAGTTGTAAAACCCGCGCCCACTCTTGCGCCCCAGCCAACCCGCGTCCACCATCTTGAGCAGCAGCGGGCACGGCCGGTACTTCGGATCGCCAAGCCCCTCCTGCATCACACGCATAATATCCACGCACACATCAAGCCCAATAAAATCCGCCAGCGTCAGCGGCCCCATCGGGTGCGCCATGCCTAGCTTGAAAACTTCGTCCACAGCCTCGGCCGTCGCCACGCCTTCCATCACCGCATACGCCGCTTCGTTGATCAGCGGCATCAGCACGCGGTTGCTCACAAACCCAGGAGCGTCGTTCACCTCCACCGGCGTCTTGCCCAACTTCACCGCTAGTTCGTGAACCGTCTTGTAGCACGCTTCGCTCGTCGCCAGTCCACGTATCACCTCAACCAGTGCCATCACCGGCACCGGGTTGAAGAAGTGCATCCCTATCACCTGGGCCGGCCGCTTCGTCTGCGCGCCCAGCTTCGTTATCGATATCGAAGAAGTGTTCGTCGCCAGTATCGCCTCCGGCCGTAGAATCCCGTCCAGCGCCTGGAATATCTCGCGCTTTATCTCGAACCGTTCGCTCGCCGCCTCTATCGCGAAATCCGCCACCGACAACGCCCCGCGGTCCGTCGTCGTCTTGATGCGCGCCAGTATCGGCTCAACAGCACTCTCAGCAATCTTGCCCTTCGCCGCCTCGCGACCCAGGTTCACACGGATTACACCCAGTCCCCGCTCCAAAAAGCGCTCGTCGATATCCACCATCAGCACGCTAAACCCTGATTTTGCAAAGACATGCGCGATTCCTGAACCCATCGTCCCCGCGCCAACCACCCCAACACACTCAATATTCGCCATAGGAATACCTCAATTCGCTCCCGCAGAATTCTAACAGCATCGCTCTCGCCCCTGCCAAACGGCCAGTGCTCCGGCAGATTGGGTAGCAAATAGGCATATTTGACAATTCGTTAGTTTGGATTAAAAACTAAAAAGTTACTAAAATAACTAATGCCAGCTCACAAGTAACTGGTATATACTCATTCGAGTTACTTAAGTGTAACGCTGTCGAGGCCGTTATGACCAGCCCGCAAACGCTGAACCCTCTGAGCTCAAACTCCAATGGACTGATAAGGCCACAGCTTATTACGATGCCTGCCGAAGTTCAAGGGAGTGTGCTCTCGCAAGCCCTGATTTTCAACTGGGAGTGCTCACGTGATGCTTTATTTATTGCGGATTGTTTTACCGGAACGTTGGTCGATGTAAATCCACAAGCCGAACGCCTGACCGGATACTCGCGCGATGAACTCGTAGGTAAACACCAAAGCATGCTTCACCCTCACGAAGAGTTCAACGCGATAAGAGAAGATTTCAAAAAAAGTGTAGACGGCACACAAAGGATCTTCGAGGGGCACCACCTGCGCCGCAATGACCGGACTGTCATTCCGGTATCCATCGAAGCAACACCAGCCTTTGACGTCAATGGCCGCATGTATATTTTGGGCAACTTCCATGACGTCAGCCCCTTCGTTGAGCAGCAACACCGCCTTGAGCTGAAGCGCTGGGCGCTGGATGCATATGCAAAAGCCACCCATGCCCTTGCACAGGCCACGTCCTCTTCAAGCCTCATACAGGAAACCTGCGCGGCCATCACATCGAACTCTCCTTTTGCTTTGGCCTGGGTGGGATTCGCGCAAAATGAAGCGCCTTACAAGGTCAACATCGGCGGTGCTGCCGGGCAGGCCATCGGCTATATCAAAGGCCTCGATATTCACTGGGATGAAAATGACCCCAGAGGCATGGGACCGACCGGAAGGGCTCTGCGAACCAGGACCGTACATGCGGTGGACGACATCGTAAGCGACCCTCTTTATGAACCCTGGCGCAAAAAAGCCTTTCCATATAACTTGAATTCGTCCATCACTATTCCGTTTCAACTGCACAACGATCAGTGGGCGGTTCTGTCGGTCTACTCTACACGGTGGTACATCTTCAGCCCGCTCGTCATAGAAGCTTTCACGCACCTGGCCGAGAGCATCGCGGTCGGCCTGCACTCATTGGAGCAGGCTGAGAGGCTGGAGTCAGTGCATAAGCAGAATGAAATGGCACAGGAAGAGTTGGGCAGGACTTTTGAATCTGTCGGAAAGGCAATTGTCAAAGCGCTCGCCTTGCATGACCCCTATACTGCCGGGCACCAGGACCGCGTTGCTGAATTGTCACGTGCCATCGCAGACGAGATGGGTCTTGAGCACGAACTTGTGCAGGCCATCAGCATGGCGGCCTATCTGCACGACATCGGCAAGATATCCACGCCGACGGAGATACTGAACAAGCCGGCCAAGCTTACCGACGACGAGATGAGTATCGTGCGCGAGCATTGCAAGGACGGTTTCGAAATTCTCAAGAGTGTCCCCTTTCACTGGCCCATTGCCGAGATGGTTTACCAGCACCACGAGCGCCTGGATGGTTCAGGATACCCGCGCGGCCTCCATGGCGAACAGATCCACATCGGTGCTCGCATCATCGCTGTTGCTGACACGGTGGAGAGCATGGCATCGCCGCGTTCCTATCGTCCAAGCATGGGGCTCGAAAGCGCCTTCAAACAAATTGAGTCGCAGTCGGGCAAAACTCTCGATGAAAGCATCGTCAAGACATGCCTCTTCCTCTTCCGCGAAAAAGGCTACGCCCTGCCGCCCGCCCACGCTATTTGAAATTCTCCATTGGCGGCATAACCGCTTGCGTCTCCTTAACAGGAACTGCACTGGTTATTCATCCTGCCAACAGTGCAGGGCACTGTTACTGCTTCTGTATCCGTTCACCTCTGATTCCTCCGATAATAGAAGTAGTTCTATCTGTTCAGGAGCAGCATCCATTATGGTTCACCGTTTGGAACGCACCACCTTCATCCCCCGTCCGCGTCAAGAAGTCTTTCAATTTTTCGCCGATGCTCGCAACCTCGAGCGCATCACGCCGCCGTTTCTCTACTTCCGCATTCTCACGCCCGACCCTATCGTTATCAAGGCCGGCGCGCGTATCGATTACAAGATCGGCCTCTACGGCATCCCCATGAAGTGGAAGACCCTCATCGAAGAGTTCGTCGAGGACACCTACTTTATTGACACTCAGCTCTCCGGCCCCTACAAGCTATGGCGTCACCGCCACGATTTCCGCGACGTTGAAGGCGGCACCGAAATGCGCGACACCGTCGATTACACTTTGCCCTTTGGACCGCTCGGCCGACTCGTGCGCTTCCTTTTTGTCCGCGCACAGCTCAACGCAATCTTCGCGTATCGCACCAAGGTCATCGCGGAGAACTTCAACAAACTTTGAACCCAACCCCGCCGCCCGTTATTCTGTAACAGTGAGTGAGAACACAACAGCTTCCCCTAAATTCATAAAATTCACCTGGCGTCGCTTCCTGCTCTGGACGGGGTATGCACTCGTCGGGCTTTGGCTCTTTTTTGCGTTGTTGCTTGTCGCGCTGCGCTTCATTGACCCGCCGACGACCGCCGTGCACGCTGAGCGCCGCATCGCAGCCTGGACCCACGGCAAGCCGTACACCGAGCGTTACAATTTCATTCCGCTCCGCGATATCTCGCCCAATCTGCAACACGCCGTCGTCGCCGCCGAAGACGGCCGCTTCTATCAGCACCACGGCTTTGATTGGCAGGCCATCCAACTCGCTGCCGAAGAGGACATGGAGGGCGGCAAGCGTTTCCGTGGCGGCTCTACCATCACTCAACAGCTCGTAAAAAATCTATTCTTCGGCACCAGTCGCTCATATGTGCGCAAAGCCGCTGAGACCACGCTCGTCCCAGTCGCCGAACTCGTTCTCGGCAAAGAGCGCATTCTCGAGTTGTATCTAAATATTGTTGAGTGGGGTCCCGGTGTTTACGGCGCCGACGCCGCATGCCGCTACCACTTCAAGGCATCGGCCCGCACCATCGGCCGCGAACAGGCCGCTGAGCTTGCAGCCGTCTTGCCATCGCCGCTCAAACGCCGGCCCGAGCGCATGGTCCATTACCGCGGCATCATACTCGACCACATGGCCCAGATGGGTTGGTGACGATTTGTGACGGGCTGGTGACCTTCAGCCCTTCAACACCTCGTCGATAGTTTGAATGTCGACCAGCCCGTTGCATCCGAAAAGCCCCGGCAATATTTTTTCCGGAGCATGTTTGCGACGCAACTCGGCCACCCGGTCCGTTCCCGCGCGATACGCCGGCAGATACATGCGTCCCAACAGCGGATGCCGCCCCCACGCACCGGAAAGTTTGTCCGCGCGCTCCTCTGTCACCAGAAAATCTGCGCGCAAACAACGCGCAACATCAGCCTGCGCCTGTCTCTCACCCCACGTCAAATACGACGACTGGTTCTTCGCATCATCCTGAAGAAGCGCCAGCAGCACGCCGACCTGCAAGTCCTCATCCGGCAGTTGCTCCACTTCCGTCACGCCATACGCCATCAGAATCGCATTGTTCGCAATGCCCTCAAACAGCGTTGCAGCGCGTGTGTTCATCGTCAGCACCGAGGCCTCAAAGCCTGCCAGCCCGCGCACATACAAATTTTGCAGATACGCGAAGGTCGTCACATGACCCGGCACAACTTCATGACTCACGAGTTGCTCAAACTCCGGATAGGTTATCTTCAGCGATGCGTTAATCTCGTAGCTTGCTTCGTACTGCGGCGAGCCATCAGCGTTGCGCGCGCGGCCAATGTAATTCATTGAGCCCGAGAACCACGCATCCTTGATGGGCATAAAGTTTATATTTGCTCGCGGCACCTTCGCCAACTCCGCAGGCAAATAGGGCACAAGATTTCTCGCGCTCAAATTATCAAAGTGCGCAATAACCGCCTGGCCCAGTGACTTCACGCTCGCCATCGGAATCACGCGCTCCGCGCGCCACGCATCAACAGCCGATAAAAGGGAATCGCCCGTCGAGTTGTAACCCGCCTTGCTCAGTAGCTCACGCACGCGCTCGCGCTTCGCTATTGGTTGTGAAGGCTCCGGCGCGCGAGCTGTCGATGCAAGCACAGCTTTCTCATACGCAAACTCCGGCCCTTCGCCGATTACTTCCATCGCCAAGGCCCACATCGCATCCAGGCACGTCGCCAACCCCGCAAAATAGCTGCCGCGCGTCCCGCTGATGTTCTTCGCCGCATCAGCTACACCGGCAATCGCATCGCGCACTTTTATCGCGGCAATGTACTCCTTCGCAGCCGCGCGATTGTCATCCTTCGCCGCAACACCGCCCAGCTTGCGCAGCCGCTCCGCCGTCGCGTGCGTGTATGCCGCAGGCAGCGGCTCATCCGAAAACCACGAGTCAGCAATGAACCGCCCAACGCCCGAGGGGCACATCACATCGCCGCCCCACAACGTATCGATACCAATCACCGCATCCGCAACATAAACTCCAAGTGCATCCATCACGCCACCTTATCCTTTTTCACCGAGCTGAACCACAGATACAAGCAAAGCCCCACAAACATCAACGCTGATACCGTTTGCGAGATTGGCGCATTGTCATAGAACGGTGTATGGATAAGCTCCTCTTTGAACCACGAGAAGAGCCGCAACCCAGCGCCGAAAACTCCGCCCAGCGCGCCGCCTGCCATCAAGCCCGAAGCGATAATCACGCCACGCTCCGTAATTCGCTTACCCGCAGCGCCGCCCACCTTCTCCTCGCGCTTTTTGAGGAAGTGCGAAAGGAAGCCGCCCACCAACGCCGGCGAGTTCAACTCCAGCGGCAGATACATTCCCAGCGCAAACACAAGCGACGGCTGCCCCAGCATCTCAAGCACCAGCGTTATCATCGCGCCCACACCAAACAGCATGTACGCGATCGGCTGATGGTTCATGAAGCCTTCCACCAGCGTCTTCATGATGGCGGCCTGTGGTGCAACCAGCACCTTTGAGCCGACGCCATCGCCAAATGTATACGACTGCGCCAGCATCACAATCGTCAGTCCCACCGCAATCGACGACGCGATGACGCCGAGTATTTTCATCTTCTCCTGCGCTGACGGCGTCGAACCCAGCCAGTATCCAGCCTTCAGGTCGGTGACCGTTTGCCCGGAGATCGACAGCGCCGTGCAAACCATTCCCGCTATCGCCATCACAAAAAACATTCCCGTTGTTCCGGACAACCCAAACTGAAGCAGCACAGCCGACGAAATGATGATGGTCAGCATCGTCATACCCGAGACCGGATTGCGCGCTGTTGTCGCTATCGCATTTGCCGCTACTGAAGTGAAGAAGAACGAGAAGAGCAGCGTCAGCACTAGCCCCACGCCTACAATCGTCCACGAAACATGCAGATTGCCGAAGAAAATTGCAATCGCAATCGCACCCAGCACAACTCCCAGCAACAAGGCCATCATCGGCACATCGCGGTCCGTGCGCACATCACTTCTCACTTCACCATGACGAAAGCTCTTGAGCGCAATTCCAAACGACGCCCCCACAACACGCAGCGACTTGATGATGCCGATGATCCCTGCCGTTGCAATCGCGCCCACACCCACAAAGCGCACATAGTTGCGATAAATCTCCCCCGCGCTCATGTGTGAGATTGGAATCACAGCCGGATAGATGGCCGTATCAATATGACTGCCGATGAACCAGATCAGCGGTACCAAAACAAAATTCGAGAGCACGCCGCCCGCGCACAGTATCAGCGAACTGCGCAGCCCCATCACGTAACCCAGACCCAGAATGAAACCAATCGCATCAAATCTGAATACAACTTTGGCCTTGTCAGCAAGCGAGTGAAAGACCTGGATGAACTGCAAGTCAACAAACTCTTTCCACACCTGAAAGGTGGTCACAAAAAAGTCATAGATTCCGCCGATGGCAACTGCCTGCAACAGCAGCATTGCCTGCGAGCCGCCCTTCTCGCCGGTCACCAGCACTTCAGTGATTGCAGTCGCTTCCGGGTACGGCAGCTTTCCATGCATCTCCGCAACAAAATATTTGCGCAGCGGGATCAGAAACAAAACACCGAGCACACCGCCAGCAAGACAAATAAATATAGTCTGCACCGGATGCGGATCTAGCTTCAAAATGTACAAAGCAGGCAGCGTGAAGATTGCGCCTGCAACCACTCCGCCAGCCGCGCCACCGATGCCCGTAATGATCACATTTTCCAGCGGGCTCGAACGCCGCTTGAATACGCGCGCCAATCCGATCGCCAATATCGATATCGGTATCGCCGCCTCCATCACCTGGCCCACCTTCAACCCC